>NZ_JBIVJB010000015.1:0-85406 GCF_044750025.1 Pseudomonas sp. NPDC088885
TGAACGCGGCGCTAAACGCGTAGCAAGCCTGGAAAAGGTGTAAACGATGTCCCCGGTCTAATGTGTAAAGGATGTACCGGTCTCTACAGTGAGGGGCTTTTGATCCTGATAATTCACTTTGCGCCCTCGCCCGCTTCTGGTATTTGATTAACGCTTTCCCACCGATAAAAGGATGTCGGCATGAGCTATCGCACACTCGGGCACTCGGGGTTGCAGGTGTCCACCCTCACCCTCGGCACGATGATGTTTGGCGAGCAAACCAGCGCCGAGGATTCGCTGCGCATCATCGACAAGGCCTGGGATCAGGGAATCAATTTCATCGACACCGCCGACGTCTACACCAACGGTCGTTCCGAAGAAATCGTCGGTGAAGCCATTGCCCGTCATCGCCATGACTGGGTGCTGGCGACCAAGGTCGGTTTCGGCCCGGTGGACGGCGTGCCGAACCGCAGCGGTTTGAGCCGCAAACATATTTTCAATGGAATTGATGCGAGCCTGACGCGGCTCGGCACCGACTACCTTGACATCTATTACCTGCACCGCGAAGACCACAACACGCCGCTGGAAGTGACCGTGTCAGCGATTGGCGATCTGATTCGTCAGGGCAAAATTCGCTACTGGGGCCTGTCGAACTACCGTGGGTGGCGGATTGCCGAGGTGATTCGCATCGCCGACCAACTCGGCGTCGATCGCCCGGTGATCAGCCAACCGCTGTACAACATCGTCAATCGTCAGGCCGAAACCGAACAGATCACTGCCGCGCAAACTTACGGCCTCGGCGTGGTGCCTTACAGCCCGCTCGCCCGTGGCGTGCTCAGCGGCAAGTACGCACCGGACGTAACGCCAGACGCCAACAGCCGCGCCGGGCGTCAGGACAAACGCATTCTGGAAACCGAATGGCGCGTGGAATCGTTGCGTATTGCTCAACAAATTCAGCAGTACACAGAACAGCGTGGCGTCGGCATGGTTGAGTTTGCGATTGCCTGGGTGTTGAACAACAGTGCGGTGACCTCGGCGATTGTCGGGCCTCGGACTGAAGAGCAATGGGATGCGTACACCAAGGCGCAGGCGGTGAAGATTACGGCCGAGGATGAAGCATTTATCGATTCGCTGGTGACACCGGGACATGCGTCGACGCCGGGCTTCAACGATGTGAGCCATTTTGTGTCTGGCCGCAAACCGCATCAGGCCTAAAAAATACACTTGGCTTCAACACAAATCCAATGTGGGAGCGGGCTTGCTCGCGAAAGCGGTGTATCAGGCAACCAAGATATTAATCTTGTCGACGCATTCGCGAGCAAGCCCGCTCCCACAGGTTCTATGCTTACACTCAAGATGTGGGAAATATTGAGCGCTTGCGCAATATTCAGCACAAAAACCACGTATCCTTCGCGCCCCGTTTGATCACCCACCCGCGAGGACAGTTTGTCTAAAGGTATCGCTTTATCGGTTTCGGCCTCGGTGCTGTTTGCCGTCATGTATTACTACACCTCGCTGCTCACCCCGTTGAGTGGCGTGGAAATCTTTGGCTGGCGGATGCTGCTCACTGTGCCGTGCATGACCGTGTTCATGCTGGTGTCCGGTGAATGGCGGCGGGTGGTGGAGCTGGTTCGGCTGATGGCCGCGAAGCCAAAGTTGATCGCCGGACTGATCGTCTCGGCCGCCCTGCTCGGCGTGCAACTGTGGCTGTTCATGTGGGCGCCGCTCAACGGCTACAGCCTCGATGTCTCGCTGGGCTACTTCCTGCTGCCGCTGGCGATGGTGCTGACCGGGCGAATTGCCTACGGCGAAAGTCTGTCTTACCTGCAAAAGATTGCGGTGTTCTTCGCCAGTCTCGGCGTGTTGAACGAGTTGTATCAGGTCGGCGGGTTTTCCTGGGCGACGCTGGTGGTCGTGATCGGCTATCCGCTGTACTTCGTGCTGCGCAAATACCTGAAGACCGATCACCTCGGCGGTTTGTGGGTCGACATGACGCTCATGCTGCCAATTGCCTACTGGTTTGTGCAGGGTGGCGAGCAAGGTTTCGGCGTGTTCGATCAATACCCGGGGCTGATGTGGCTGATTCCGCTGCTCGGTTTGATCAGTGCCTCGGCGTTGGTGGTGTACATCATTGCCAGCCGTTTGCTGCCGTTCAGTCTGTTTGGATTGTTGAGTTACGTTGAGCCGGTGTTGTTGCTCGGCGTGGCGTTGTTGCTGGGTGAGAGCATCAAGTCAGGGGAATGGCTGACGTACATTCCGATCTGGCTGGCGGTGATTGTGCTGGTGTTCGAAGGGTTTAAACACCTGATGCGTCAACGCCGTCCCTGAGCCCTGCACAGTTCAAAATGTGGGAGCGGGCTTGCTCGCGAAAGCGTCGTGTCAGTCGCCATTTAGTTCAACAGGCACGCCCCCTTCGCGAGCAAGCCCGCTCCCACAATGGATTTGTGCGAATCAAAAAAAAATCCCGGCCCTGCATCTCTGCAGGCCGGGATTTCTCATTTTGTCAGCGGATTACTCAGTCGCAAGCACACCACGACGCACCTGGTCACGCTCGATCGATTCGAACAGCGCCTTGAAGTTGCCCTCGCCGAAACCATCATCGCCTTTACGCTGGATGAATTCGAAGAACACCGGGCCCATCAGGGTTTCCGAGAAGATCTGTAGCAACAGACGCTTGTCGCCCGACTCGGACGAACCGTCCAGCAGGATGCCGCGCGATTGCAGTTCATCGACTGGCTCGCCGTGGTTCGGCAGGCGGCCTTCGAGCATTTCGTAATAGGTTTCCGGCGGCGCAGTCATGAAACGCATGCCGATTTTCTTCAGGCGATCCCAGGTGTCCACGAGGTTATCGCTGAGGAACGCCACGTGCTGAATGCCCTCGCCGTTGAACTGCATCAGGAACTCTTCGATCTGGCCGGCGCCCTTGGACGATTCTTCGTTCAGCGGGATGCGGATCATACCGTCCGGCGCGGTCATCGCTTTCGAGGTCAGGCCGGTGTATTCGCCCTTGATGTCGAAATAACGGATCTCACGGAAGTTGAACAGCTTCTCGTAGAAGTTCGCCCAGTAAGCCATGCGACCGCGATACACGTTGTGCGTCAGGTGATCGATGATCTTCAGGCCAGCGCCCACCGGGTTGCGGTCAACGCCTTCGATAAACACGAAGTCGATGTCGTAGATCGAGCTGCCTTCGCCAAAACGGTCGATCAGGTACAGCGGCGCGCCGCCAATGCCTTTGATCGCTGGCAGGTTCAGCTCCATCGGGCCGGTTTCGATGTGGATCGGCTGAGCGCCGAGTTCCAGTGCGCGGTTGTAGGCTTTTTGCGAGTCTTTAACGCGGAACGCCATGCCGCAAACAGACGGGCCGTGCTCGGCCGCGAAGTACGAAGCAACGCTGTTGGGTTCGTTGTTGAGGATCAGGTTGATCGCGCCCTGACGGTACAGGTGCACGTTTTTCGAGCGGTGGGTGGCGACTTTGGTGAAGCCCATGATCTCGAAGATCGGCTCCAGCGTGCCTGGCACCGGTGAAGCGAGCTCGATGAATTCAAAGCCCATCAGACCCATTGGGTTTTCGTATAAATCTGTCATGGTGACGCCTCATCATTTCTTATCAATTAACCAGGGTTATTTGTCAGTCATGCGAGGTCGGTGGGTGGCGCACAGGAGATGCCGCGCACACTGCGGGCGAGGAAGTCACCGTAGATCAGTTGAAACCCGAATATCTTCATTGTCGACCCAAGGCTCTTGCGGGCGAGGCTTCTGCTGCCAGAAGACGATTATTATTGTATGCGTAACCCGATTCTACACAGCGTAAATGGGCTTGTCTGCCCTCCCTATAAAATCCGCTTTTTTGCGCCCGGCGCAAGGGGTTTGTTGCACAGGTAAATGCCCGTCAGGATCAACGCGCCGCCCAGGTACATGGCCAGTGTCAGCTGTTCGCCGAGCAGCAGCGCGCCGAGGATCACAGCGGTCAACGGATTGAGGGCAATAAACACCCCAGAGCGCGTTGCGCCGATTTTACGGATGCCGTCGTAGTAGCCAATGTACGCCAAAGCCGAACCGAGCACGCCGAGGTAGATCAGGCTTAGCCATTGCGCGGTGCCAAGATCGACCAGCGCCGTCCAGCTCAATTCGCCACGAAACGCAGCCAGCGTCCACAGCATGACGGTGCCGATCAGGATCGAATACGTCACGGTTTGAACCGGGCCCAGCGTCTGGTTCAGTTCGCGTGAAAACAGCGAATAAACGCCCCAGCCTGCCACACAGCCGAGAATCAACAGATCACCGATCCACGCATCCGCCGTGGCTGCCAACAGCTGCGGGTTGCGACTGACGATAACTATCCCCGCACCGGCAATGCACATCGCAATGCCGGCCACTTTCAACCGACCCAAACGCTCTTTGAACAACAGCCACGATGCCAGGCCAATCACCGCCGGGTTCAACGCGACGATTAACGATGCGCGCGACGCGTTGATGTAGTGCAGGCCATAAAAGAAACACAGGTTGTAAAAGAAGATCCCGAAGAAACCCAGCAGCGTCAGTTGCAGCCATTGCCGGAGCGTTGGCCGCGCCAGCGGAACTCTCGTTAGCCATACAAAACCAAGCAATGCCGCGCTGGCGAGCAGGAATCGCAGGCTGGCAGCAAACATCGGGCTGAGACTGCCGGCGAGGAAACGCCCGGCGACAAATGTTCCGCCCCAGACCATCGTGACCGCAGCCAAAGTCAGATAGACAGAAATATCAGAGGTTTGCGGATGATATTGCTCAAACGTTTTCATGTCGCACCAACAGTAGAAGTCATCAGATGAAGTATCATTGGATCGATTCGTCATCATCGTAAAATGAGTAATCACTCATGACCCTCACACAATTGGAAATCTTCTCGCTGGTGGCTGAACTGCGCGGCTTTACACTTGCTGCAAATCGTTTGGGCATCTCGCAGTCAGCGGTGTCCCACGCGCTGAAATCCCTCGAGCAAGAATTGGGTGTCGAACTGTTGCGCCGGCATCAGTCGCAAGTCGAACTCAGCGATATCGGCGAACAGCTCTTACTGCGAGCGCGGGCCATGCTCGGGCTGGCCAACACCCTGCGCCAGGAAGCGGCCGATGCGCGCGGCATGCGAACCGGCACATTACGCATCGGGTCGTTCGGGCCGACTTCGTCGATCAAATTGTTGCCAGACATTCTGCGGCGCTTCCGCGAAAAGCATCCGGGCATCGAGGTGCATATAGATGAAGGGCCGGATCGACAGGTTATTCAGTGGCTGGAAGAACGGCGCATCGACATTGGTTTCGTGGTGCTGCCCGAGGAACGTTTCGATACGTTTGCCTTGATCGACGACCAGATGGTCGCCCTGCTCCCCGCCCACCATCCTTTAGCTGCGCGTTCAGAGTTGAGCTTGAAAGAGCTTTGCAATGACCCGTTCGTGCTGACCGAAGCCGGTTCTTCGGAGTTGGTTTCGCGGCTGTTCAACGCCGCTCGCCTGCAACCGAATATTCGCTACCGTTGCTCGCAATTGCTCAGCACCCTCGACACGGTCAGCCGCGGCGACGCAATCACCGTGGTGGCCCAAGGCTCGTTGCCGGAGCAGGAAAATGGCGGCTACGTGCAGATCCCGTTGTCACCCAAGGTTACGCGGCAAGTTGGCGTCGCCGTGCTGGATCAGCGTCAGTCTTCGCCGGCGACATTGGCCTTTATTGAGTTGGCAACACATATGCATCACCGATGAGCGGCGCAAGCGCAATCCGCCATCTATCATCCCTTCTGCCTGATCTCTTTTTCGGCGGCGCACGGTTGCCCGGCCTACATTCAAGAGCTCCACTTTTACGCGACAGGAAGCGCCCATGCCGTTAACCGTCAGACACCGCCGCAAACGCAGCACGCGCCTTATCGTGACGCTGCTCAGCGGTTTGCTTCCCGTGATTCTGGGCAGCGTGATTCTTTACATGCAGGCCGAACGCACGTTGCAACAGAGCACGGCGCACACGGCCGAAGAAGCGTTGCGTCAGTTTGACCTGATGCTTGATAACACTGCGCAAGCGGCGCGACAGCTGCTGCCATTGGCCGGGCAACCGTGCAAGTCGGTCACGCTGGCGTTGCGCGAGCAAGTCACCCGCCGGCCTTTCGTGCGCTCGACTAATCTGGTGTGGGACGACAATCTTTATTGCAGTTCGCTGTTCGGTGAGTTCAGTGAACCCGTCAATGCGGGCGATTACGCGCAGGGCAAATTGTGGTTGATGAATGGCAACCCGGTGACGCCCAACACCGCCCTGCTGATTTATCGCCTCAGTGAGGGGCGCGGTGGTGCTTTGACCACCCTCGATGGTTACCACTTGAGCAATGTGCTGCGCCTCATTGGTCGGGACACGTTGTTGTTGCTGCAAGTCGGCGATAACTGGCTGTCCGCCGACGGCAAAACCCATCAGGGCGCACTGCCGGAATTGCCGGTCGCGCAAAGCATGCGTGACTCTGCTCACTATGCTTTCAGTGTGAGTGCAGGATTCCCCGAGGGTGAAACCTGGCGTTACATGAGTGATGAATATCCACCGTTGTTCAGTTTGCTGATCTTTTTCGGCGTGGTCTCTGGCGCGATTGGCCACATCGTGCAGAAGCGCTCGACCTCGCCTAGCCACGAAATGTTACGTGCGCTGGAGGCCGGTGAGTTCATTCCGTACTTTCAACCCGTGGTGTATGGCGACAGTAAAAAATGGACCGGCACAGAAGTGCTGATGCGCTGGAACCATCCCAAAGAGGGGCTGGTGCGGCCTGATCTGTTTATTCCGTTCGCCGAGCATTCCGGACTGATCGTGCCGATGACCCGTGCGCTAATGCAGCAGACTGCCGCCCTCCTCGGCCCTTTATCGTCGACGTTTGTCGCGCCATTTCACATTGGCATCAACATCACCGCCAATCATTGCCAGGATCTGGAACTGGTCGAGGATTGCCGCGAGTTTCTTTCGGCATTCACTGCGGGCAGCATCACGCTCGTGCTGGAGTTGACCGAGCGCGAACTGATCGAGCCCACCGATATCACTCGTCAGCTGTTCGAGCAATTGCACACTTTGGGGGTGAAGATCGCCATTGATGACTTCGGTACCGGGCACTCGAGCCTCGGTTACCTGCGCAAATTCAATGTCGACTACCTGAAGATCGATCAGAGCTTCGTCGCCATGATCGGTATTGATGCGCTGTCGCGGCATATTCTCGATTTCATCATCGAACTCTCTGCCAAGCTCGATCTGGGTATTGTTGCCGAAGGCGTCGAAACGCAAGCGCAGGCCGATTACCTGACCGCACATAACGTTAACTTCCAGCAGGGCTATCTGTACGGCAAACCCATGCCGGCTGCCGACTTCATTAGTGCATTAACTCATCATTAACTAAATGGGCTTAAGCCGGGTGCGCCGACCGCGCGCACCAAATTGATACAAAAGATCGCTGTTGTTACATGAAGACAACAGCAGGATTTACTCTTGACGCATTAACAACTACAATTTTTGTTGCCTGTGCAGAATTGGCAGGTGAGCCATTATCACCGAGTCGCTACAAGGCTCTTGGCTTATAGCTTTGTTTGCGGTTGGTATCAGCCAAATACATTATTGGAGTAAAGATATTGTCCAGACTCGCTGAATTTCGTGCAGCTGAAAAGGCCCTTCAGGACCAGCTCAAGCAGCTGGAGTCGCTGAAGAACGATGCCGGGCTCAAGAAAGAAATCGAATTCGAAGAAAAGCTCCAGGGGCTGATGAAAACCTACGGCAAAGGCCTGAAGGACATCATCTCCATTCTCGATCCGAACCCGTCAAAATCCGGCCTGCAAACCTCCGCAGCCCCTAAGACCCGCCGTGCACGCGTGGTCAAGGTTTATCAGAACCCGCACACCGGCGAACTGATCGAGACCAAGGGCGGCAACCACCGCGGCCTGAAAGCCTGGAAAGAACAATACGGTGCAGCCACCGTTGATTCCTGGTTGCGCGGTTAATCTCACGCCAACACAAAAGCCCTGCAGAAGCAGGGCTTTTTTTTTGACGATATCTAACAAATGCAACGAATGTCGCCAAGCAAGTTGCGATTGACGTGTAACGCGCACGAGTCAATTGCATCTATTGTTTCTTGGCTGAATGTTGCGAACGCTGCCGGAATCAAACTTTCGGCTTAATGCCTTTGGGTATCTAGCACAGAACGGCGAATTAAAGTTTCAGGCTGTTTCGAGCCGCCGCTATTTCCTCAGCGCTTGCCTTATAAACCTCAGCCTGCCCCGCGTAAGAAAGAACATAAGCCTTGTCCGCATCGACCGCCGCGACCAAAGTTTGCGACAGCACATGACGACCGTTTTCAGTCACCGTACAAGTCGTTTCAAGTGCACTCAACGAGCCTAGATTCGCTGGATGCACGCGGTTGCAAACACTTTGATAGCCGCTCTGAAAAAAGTCCTTCTGTATCGACTTGCGCATTTCCAGCAACACGCCCTGCAGGTTGACCTGATGACCGCTCTCGACTGGCGTCATGGTCAGCTCCATCACCATCACCTGATTGCCGTCGGCGTCATTTTTGACTGCGCGCTGACGTAAAACCTGCGGCGCGGCGTCCGTCAGCGTTTGCACCTCCCAGCCCGCGGGCCAGGTGATGCTCGGCGCATCGGCCAATGCTGCAGCGCTGATCAAGGCTACGCCGAAGAAAACCAACAGGGATTTGCACGGTCGGATCATTACCAAAGGCACTCAAAGGTTGAACCACAAAGTCTGAGGCTCGCCCGCACACAGGGCAAGCCCGCGCTTTGGGTTTGGCGATGCCGTTTGGCATGCGTATCATTGCGCCCATTCACTCGCCCATTGTTATTGGAGGGCCCATGAGCCTGCACGAACTGAACACTTTCCCCGGCGTCACCGCCACGCCAGACAGCGCAACCCGCAACTTCGTTTTTAACCACACCATGCTGCGTGTGAAAGACATCACCAAGTCTTTGGACTTTTATACCCGCGTGCTGGGTTTCTCGCTGGTTGAAAAGCGCGATTTCCCGGAAGCCGAGTTCAGCCTGTACTTCCTCGCACTGGTCGATAAAGCCCAGATCCCGGCTGACGCAGCTGCTCGCACCGAGTGGATGAAGTCGATTCCGGGCATTCTGGAGCTGACGCACAACCATGGCACTGAAAACGATGCCGATTTCGCTTACCACAACGGCAACACCGATCCGCGTGGCTTTGGCCACATCTGCATTTCGGTGCCGGATATCGTCGCTGCTTGTGCACGGTTTGAAGAGCTGGGTTGTGATTTCCAGAAACGTTTGACCGATGGCCGCATGAAGAGCCTGGCGTTTATCAAGGATCCGGACGGTTACTGGGTTGAGATCATTCAGCCTGCGCCGATGTAATCACTGAAAATGCTGACAAGCCCCTCACCCTAACCCTCTCCCAAAGGGAGAGGGAACTGATTGGGGGATATTAAAGGGATACGCCGACTTGAACGATTGGTGTTGAATTCATAATCGACTTGGTCTTTCAAGTCGATGCACCACTTCAGACACCTCGGTCGGCCCCCTCTCCCTCGGGAGAGGGCTGGGGTGAGGGGCCAGATTTCACGCATAACAAAAAACCCCATGATCACTCATGGGGTTTTTTATTTCAGGCCTGACAGCTTACGCCGGCGCCGAAGTCCGGATCAGGTGATCAAACGCGCTCAACGAAGCCTTCGCGCCCTCGCCCACCGCAATCACGATCTGCTTGTACGGTACAGTCGTCACGTCACCCGCTGCAAAGATTCCCGGAATAGAAGTCTCACCACGGTTATCGACAATGATCTCGCCACGCGGGGACAACTCGATGGTGCCTTTGAGCCAATCAGTGTTCGGCAACAAACCGATCTGCACAAAGATCCCTTCCAGTTCGACCGTGCGCAGTTCATCACTGTTGCGATCCTTGTAGCGCAAGCCGTTGACCTTCTGCCCGTCGCCCGTCACTTCAGTGGTTTGCGCACTGGTGATCACGGTGACGTTCTTCAGGCTGTGCAATTTGCGCTGCAATACCGCATCGGCGCGCAACTGGACGTCGAACTCCAGCAGTGTGACGTGAGCAACGATACCGGCCAGGTCGATCGCCGCTTCAACGCCGGAGTTACCGCCGCCAATCACCGCGACACGCTTGCCTTTGAACAGCGGGCCGTCGCAGTGCGGGCAGTACGCCACGCCTTTGTTGCGGTAATCCTGCTCACCGGGCACGTTCATTTCACGCCACCGCGCACCGGTCGCCAGAATCACGCTCTTGGCTTTGAGGGTCGCGCCGCTGGCGAAGTGGACTTCATGCAGCTCGCCGTTTTTGCCAGGGATCAGCTTGTCGGCACGCTGCAGGTTCATGATGTCGACGTCGTATTGTTTGACGTGTTCTTCCAGCGCCGTGGCCAGTTTCGGCCCTTCGGTTTCCTGTACGGAAATGAAGTTCTCGATGGCCATGGTGTCGAGCACCTGACCGCCGAAGCGCTCAGCGGCGACGCCGGTGCGGATGCCTTTACGAGCGGCATAAATCGCTGCCGAAGCACCGGCCGGGCCACCGCCGACGACCAACACATCAAAAGCTTCTTTGGCGCTGATTTTTTCGGCCTGACGTTCAATGGCACCGGTGTCGAGTTTGGCGAGAATCTCCTCCAGGCCCATGCGGCCCTGGCCGAAGTTTTCGCCGTTCAAGTAGATACTCGGCACGGCCATGATCTTGCGATCGTTGACTTCATCCTGGAACAACGCGCCGTCGATGGCGACGTGGCGGATGTTCGGGTTGAGCACGGCCATCAGGTTCAGCGCCTGAACAACGTCCGGGCAGTTCTGGCAGGACAGCGAGAAGTAAGTCTCGAAGCTGAACTCGCCTTTAAGCGAGCGAATCTGCTCGATCACTTCAACGCTGGCCTTCGATGGATGGCCGCCGACTTGCAGCAGGGCCAGCACCAGCGAAGTGAATTCGTGGCCCATCGGGATGCCGGCGAAACGCAGACTGATGTCGGCGCCCGGGCGGTTGATCGAGAACGATGGCTTGCGTGCATCTTCACCGCTGTCGATCAAAGTAATCTGGCTCGAAAGACTGGCGACGTCTTTCAGCAGTTCCAGCATTTCACGGGATTTCGCACCGTCGTCGAGGGAAGCAACGATCTCGATCGGCTGGGTGACCCGTTCCAGGTACGATTTCAACTGGGCTTTAAGATTGGCGTCCAACATACGGGCGATTTCCTTTATTTGAGGCGAAAAAAAGCCCGAGCGAATTTCGCCCGGGCATTTTTTGGGGCGGTGCAGCGTACTTAAGAAGGTGCGGCGTACCGCCCTGAGTTGCGTGTCACAGACTTAGATCTTGCCGACCAGGTCCAGGGACGGAGCCAGAGTGGCCTCGCCTTCTTTCCACTTGGCTGGGCAAACTTCGCCTGGGTGAGCAGCAACGTATTGAGCAGCCTTGATTTTGCGCAGCAGCTCGGAAGCGTCACGGCCAACGCCGCCATCGTTCAGTTCAACGATTTTGATTTGGCCTTCAGGGTTGATCACGAAGGTGCCACGGTCAGCCAGGCCAACTTCTTCGATCAGCACGTCGAAGTTGCGGGAAATGGCGTGGGTCGGGTCGCCGATCATGGTGTATTCGATTTTGCCGATGGCTGGCGAAGTGTTGTGCCAGGCAGCGTGAGCAAAGTGGGTGTCGGTGGAAACGCTGTAGATTTCTACGCCCAGTTTCTGGAAGGCAGCGTAGTTGTCAGCCAGGTCTTCCAGCTCGGTTGGGCAAACGAAGGTGAAGTCGGCTGGGTAGAAGAACACGACCGACCACTTGCCCTTCAGGTCAGCGTCCGACACTTGAACGAAGTCGCCGTTTTTGAACGCGGTAGCTTTGAACGGTTTTACTTGGCTGTTGATGATAGGCATTGATGACTCTCCGTCAGGGTTGTGAATTCGATGGGAGAATCCTAACTACTCGCTCGACGGATGGCTCATTGGCAAACCTGATGCTGCTGATATGTTTTGGCTATTAGGCAACTGTATTAATAGAAGAAATGGATATCTAGGCGGGCACATCGGAAATCCGCGCCATTCCTTGAAACGGGCTGACTTCGACATAGCGCATCGCAGACTTCATGTCCTTCCAGCCGACGTAGCTCATTAACGATTTCAAATCCCAACCACTTTGATGCGCCCAAGTGGCGAAGCCGCGCCGCAGGGAATGGCTGGTGTAGTTTTCGGCAGCGATCCCGGCACGCTGCAAGGCCTGACGCAGTAAAGGGATGATGCTGTTGGCATGCAGGCCCTCCTCGTTCAGATTGCCCCAGCGATCGATGCTGCGAAAAACCGGGCCGCGCACCAGCGCTGCTTCGGTGATCCAGTCGATGTAGGCCTGAACCGGGCACAGCTTTAACAGCGCCGGCGCTTGATAGGTCTGCCCGAGGTTTTCCCGATCGCCCTTACTGCGCGGCAGGTAAAGGGTGATGCCTTTGCCTGCGTGCGCTTGCACATGCTCAATCTGCAAGCGGCACAGCTCATCGCTGCGGAAGCCCCGCCAGAATCCCAGAAGAATCAGGGCGCGGTCGCGGTAAGCCTTGAGCAGCGCCGGGCGATCCTGCTGTTCTTTGGCGGTTTGCACTTCGTGCTCCAGCCAATCGATGACGCGCTGCAAATCCTGCAACTGCAACGGCTCGGCCTGCTTCTCCTGTGCCGGGTGCAGGGCGCGAATGCCTTTGAACACCTTGCGCACCACCGGCGCTTTGGTCGGATCAGCAAAGCCCTGGCTGTTATGCCACTGCGCCAACGCTGACAGACGCAGCTTAAGCGTGTTGATCGATAACTCCCCGGCATGCGCCACCAGATACCGCGCGACGCTATCAGCCGTGGCTGGCAGGAAACCGCCCCACTTCACTTCGAAATGTTCAATGGCTGCGCGATAGCTTCGGCGCGTGTTGTCACGGGTGGCGGCTTGCAGATAGCGATCCAGATCGCTCATGGGCTGTTTTCTCGCTGGCGTACTGATTCAAGGATGCAGATGTGCATTTTGCCGCCTGACACTGGGTAATACCAGTATATCCCGCGTCTTTAATATCAATGATTTAACTTTATTTTCAGCATGGTACACTGCGTACTTAGGTGGCATGTACCACAGTATGAAACCGTAGGAGTTCACATGGCCCGTGGCGGCATTACCAAAGCACTGGTGCAGATCGCGCGCACAGCGATTCTGGCTCGCGGAGAACACCCGAGCATCGATGCAGTACGCATTGAAATGGGCAACACCGGCTCGAAAACCACGATCCATCGCTATTTGAAAGAGCTGGATGATGGCGCTCAGCCGACTGAAGCATCAGCAGAACCCATCGACGATGAGCTGACCGCCCTCGTCTCCCGCCTCGCTCAGCGCCTGAAAGAACAGGCGCAAGAGCCCATCGAACAAGCTCGCGAGCAGTTCGAGGAACAGCGCGAGGCATTGGAAGCGGAGTTGAAGCAGGTTCGTCAGGCGCTGGAAAAAATCGAGCATGAACACGACATTCAAGGCGCAGCGCTCGCGCGCGAATCCGAAGCGCTGAACAACACGCGCTCGATGCTGCAGACCGAACAAACCCGTAATGCCGGTTTGAATCAGGCCTTGGCAGACTTTGAATTGCGCCTGCAGGACAAGGACGAGCAGATTCGCTCGCTGGAAGAAAAGCACCTGCATGCTCGCGACGCACTTGAGCATTACCGCAACGCCACCAGAGAGCAGCGCGAGCAGGAACAGAGCCGCCACGAAAGTCAGGTGCAGCAGATTCAGGCAGAACTGCGCCAAGCACAGCAAAGCGCACTGGTGCGTCAGGACGAGATCACGCAACTGCATCGCGACAACGAGCGCCTGCTCACGGAAAACCGTGGCACCCAGCGCGAATTGAGCCTTACACAGGATCAGCTCAAGCAAAGCAATCAGCGTCAGGATCAGTTACTGGAACAAGCGACGCGCGTGGACAGCGAACGCACCCTCCTCCAGGAACGTTTGCGCGTGGCCACACTGGAAAGTCAGACACTCAAACAGAACGTCGAAGAGCAGGCGCTCCTCAATCAGTCACTGGAAAAGCAATTAAGCAAAACGCAGGCGAGCCTGGAAGAAAGCCAGCGCCTGGCGGCTACCGTTGCGGCAGCGCCAGACTCGGCCAAACCGAAGGACGCTTAAGCGCCGACCGGTGTACGCATGGTGACAAACTCTTCGGCGGCCGTCGGATGTACCCCGATCGTGTCGTCGAAGTCGCGCTTGGTCGCGCCTGCCTTCAGCGCAATCGCCAAGCCTTGGACAATTTCGCCAGCGTCCGGGCCGACCATGTGGCAGCCGAGAACTTTGTCGGTCTTGCCGTCCACCACCAGCTTCATCAGCGTTTTCTCCTGACATTCAGTCAAGGTCAGCTTCATCGGGCGGAAGCGGCTTTCGAACACCACAACATCGTGGCCAGCCTCGCGCGCTTCCTCTTCGGTCAACCCGACCGTGCCAATGTTCGGCAGGCTGAACACCGCCGTCGGGATCATCTTGTAATCCACCGGACGATATTGTTCAGGCTTGAAGAGACGACGCGCTACAGCCATGCCTTCCGCCAATGCCACTGGCGTCAGCTGCACTCGACCAATAACGTCGCCGAGGGCCAGAATTGACGGCTCAGTAGTCTGGTACTGATCATCGACTTTGATGAAGCCTTTGTCGGTGAGCTGCACATCGGTGTTTTCCAGTCCGAGATTGTCGAGCATCGGACGGCGACCGGTCGCATAGAAAATGCAATCCGCCTCCAACTCGCGACCATCCTTGAGGGTGGCTTTGAGGCTGCCATCGGCCTGTTTATCGATGCGCGCGATGTCGGCATTGAATTGCAGATCCAGACCGCGCTTGGTCAGCTCTTCCTGCAAATGTTTGCGCACCGAACCATCGAAACCGCGCAGGAACAGATCACCGCGATACAGCAGCGTCGTGTTCGCGCCGAGGCCGTGAAAAATCCCGGCGAACTCGACCGCGATGTAACCACCACCCACCACTAGCACACGCTTAGGCAGCTCTTTGAGAAAGAACGCCTCGTTGGAGCCGATCGCATGTTCGTGCCCTGGAATCTGCGGAATCTGCGGCCAGCCGCCGGTGGCGATCAGAATGTTTTTCGCGGTAAAGCGTTCGCCATTGACCTCGACTTCATGAGGCCCAACGATCTTGGCGTGCGCCTCATGCAAGGTCACACCGCTGTTGACCAGCAAGTTACGATAAATGCCATTGAGGCGATTGATCTCGCGATCCTTGTTGGCGATCAGCGTCGCCCAATCGAAGTTCGCTTCGCCAAGGCTCCAGCCAAAACCGGATGCTTGCTCAAAGTCTTCAGCGAAATGCGCGCCGTACACCAACAGCTTTTTCGGCACACAGCCGACGTTGACGCAGGTACCGCCCAGATAACGGCTCTCGGCCACCGCCACTTTCGCGCCGAAACCGGCAGCAAAACGCGCAGCGCGCACACCGCCGGAACCGGCACCAATCACATAAAGGTCAAAATCGTAGGCCATTTCTATCTCCTCGGCAGGCGACCAGCATACCTGCCGACGCTCATTGAGCAAGTTTCCAACGGATTTGCCCTGCATTAGCAACGCCAAGACTCCTCCACCGCCTTAGCTTCAGCTATCCGCAAGGTGCGCCAGGTGATCAGCATCGCAACGAGCGCCAAGCCGAAAGCGGCCCATGACACCAGCCCCACACCACCTTCAAACGCCAACGCCGCTTGCAACATCAGCACTTGCGCTTGCTCAGCGGATAACCCGGCGGCGACAGAAAATGCGCCGGAGAGCGTCTCGCTCGCCAACATAAACTGAATGTCGTTCAAGAAGGCCGGCAGTTGCAAAGCGCCGCGGTAGTAGGCCGTGACCAGACCACCAAGCAGAGTAGTGCCCAGCACCACGCCCACTTCATACGCGGTTTCACTGATTGCAGAGGCTGCGCCCGCCTTCGCCGGCGGCGCGGCAGACAAAATCACATCGTTGGTCACTGTCGTAATCGCGCCCACCCCGATATTTAGCAAGGCGAACGCTGCCACCCATACCGCCAGACTGCCGCCCATGCTCGCCACCAGCAGAAACGCCGCGCCGACAAATCCAGTCAGAATCGGAATCAGGACATGCACGGGCACACGTTTCGCAATCGGCACGACAGCCATCCCGACGATGATCGCCATGATTTGCCCGGGCACGAGCGCCAGACTCGCACCCAGCGGCGACATCTGCAGAACGATCTGCAAGTACTGAGTGGTGAAGAAAACAAAACCTACAAGAAAAGCGAGGCTCATCAGATTGATCAGAATTGAGCTGCTGAAAGCGCCATTGCGAAACAGGCTCAAGTCCATCAACGGCTCAGCAAGGCGCGACTGACGCCACACGAACATCCAGCCTGCTAACAGTCCAATCAGAAACGTGATCAACACGACCTCGTCGATACCGTCACTGGCGCCACGCTTGACGCTGTAAACAATAGCTCCCAACGCGACCATCGATTGCACGATGCTCACTGGATCCAGCGGCCCTGACGCATCCCGCTCCGACTCAGGCAGAAACAGCGGCCCCGAAACCAATAACGGTATCAGCACAGGCACCGCCAATAGAAAAATGGCACCCCAATCAAAGAACTCCAGCAGCACCCCGCCGACCAAAGGCCCTAACGCCGAACCCACCGTCAACGTCGTCGCCCAGATCGCCACGGCCAGTCGGCGCTCTTCGCGATCTTCAAATACCCAGCGTATCAACGCCAAAGTCGAGGGCATCAGCATTGCGCCGAAAATCCCCATACAGGCACGCCCGATGATCAGTTGCATGGCTGTTTCGGAATAGGCAGTCAAAACAGAAACGACAGCAAAACCAAAGGATCCCGCGAGCAGTAATTTTCGATGCCCGATCCGGTCACCCAAGCTGCCCATCGACACCAGCAAACCTGCCAGCACCAACGAGTAGGCATCGATCATCCACAGTTGCTGACAAGCGGTTGGGTGCAACGCTTCGGCGATTTTTGGCAGTGCGAATCCCAACACCGTGTTGTCAACGGTCACCAGCAACACTGGCAGCATCAGAACGGCAAGACTCAACCAGCGCGCTTTACTTGCAGGCTTTTCTATCAACACCACGGGCAACTCTCCTTATTGCCAAAAATGGTTCCACGGCAATGCCCTGAAACGCCTCTCCTGCACTCATCCCTGGCAAGAGCCCGTCAGTTCAGCAGTGAATACACCTTCTGACAAACGCTCATTTGTTTCAGTTTGCATCCCAAGAACAAGGTCAGAGACCGTGTCTTTTTTCGGCACAAAAAAAACGCCCCGAACCAGTCGGGGCGTTTTTTGGCCTTCACACAAATGACATCGTGCGAAGGTGCTACAAACGGATCAAGCGCTCTTAGTAAGCCTTGCCAGTCTTGTAGAAGTTCTCGAAGCAGAAGTTGGTCGCTTCGATGTAGCCTTCAGCACCACCGCAGTCGAAACGCTTGCCTTTGAACTTGTAGGCCATGACGCAGCCGTTCTGGGCTTGTTTCATCAGGGCGTCGGTGATCTGGATCTCGCCGCCTTTGCCTGGCTCGGTTTGTTCGATCAGGTCGAAGATGTCCGGGGTCAGGATGTAACGACCAATGATCGCCAGGTTCGACGGAGCGTCTTCCGGCTTTGGCTTCTCGACCATGCTGTGAACGCGGTAAATGTCATCGCGGATCATCTCGCCAGCGATTACGCCGTATTTGCTGGTTTCCTGCGGATCGACTTCCTGGATGGCGATGATCGAGCAGCGGAACTGCTTGTACAGTTTGACCATCTGGGTCAGGACGCCGTCGCCATCAAGGTTGACGCACAGGTCGTCCGCCAGTACCACGGCGAACGGTTCGTCACCGATCAGCGGACGGCCAGTCAGGATCGCGTGGCCCAGACCTTTCATTTCGGTTTGACGGGTGTAGGAGAACGAGCACTCGTCGAGCAGCTTGCGGATACCAACCAGGTATTTCTCTTTGTCGGTGCCTTTGATCTGGTTTTCCAGCTCGTAGCTGATGTCGAAGTGGTCTTCCAGAGCGCGTTTGCCACGACCGGTGACGATGGAGATTTCCGTCAGACCAGCGTCCAGAGCTTCTTCAACGCCGTACTGGATCAGTGGCTTGTTTACCACCGGCAGCATTTCTTTAGGCATGGCTTTAGTCGCTGGCAGGAAGCGAGTACCGTAACCGGCTGCTGGGAACAAGCATTTCTTGATCATATAAGTCCTTGAAAAGGCTGTGTGTACGAGTTTCGGCGCAGTCTAATCAGACGGCGTGCACCTTACAATGCCCCGCGCTGGCTAACCGATGCCATCATAGAGAAATATTCTGGCGGATAGTTCCGCTGGCATCATCGAGCAGCGAAATCAGCGTAGCTCAAAGAATCTACCACCATACGCGCATCATCACCCAGCGCCAGCATTTGCCGGTATCATGGCGACTTTGAAACAGCGAACGAGACAGATAGATGGCCGAACCAAAAATCATCAACGGGTACACCGTCGGCAAGGGCAAAGATGGCCAATGGCACATTACTGCCACCAATGGCGAGGATGTTTCCGGGCCGCTACCTACCGAAACAATGGCGATTGAGGTGGCCTCGGTGCTCGACTACACCCCTCCTGCGCCTAAGCGTCGCGGCAAAAATCAAGACTGATTGACCGCGTTACGCCATAAGCCCTGCCAATACGCAGGGCTTTTTTGTGTCCACGTGCAAACAAGTGGCCAATCGCTATAACCTTTTCACGCCGGCGCTGTCAGAGCGTCTAGTCCCCCTACTCGCTGAAGACGACACCTATGAACATAAACAAATTTTTGCCGCTGATTGCAGTACTGGCATTGGCTGGCTGCGCCACCTCTGAGCCGACGTACCTGAAAACCGGTGAACAGGGCTTGACCATCGATTGCTCTGGCGAAGCCAATTCCTGGGCCACCTGCTATGAAAAGGCTGACGCCTCCTGCGCCGGCACCGGCTACCGCATCGTTGGCACCGACGGAACACCACAACCTAAAGAGAGCGACAAAACGCTGGGCGTTGACGTCGGCAACTACAAAACCCGCAGCGTCGTGGTGGTCTGCAAATAATCGCTACATGTGGATTTCAGCGAACTTGATCCCGAGGCCGCGCACGACTTCGATCAAGTCATCGAGTTTGCTGAACGATTCGACTTCGTCGTTATCGTCGACCAGAAAATAGCTGCGACCGGCGCTTTTCTTGAAAAAGACAATCCATTCACCCGAGTTCGCCGGGTTCTGGATGACATGGGTGGCAGAGATAAGGCCCTCTGCATGGCGCTCCCGCACTTGCTCTCGCTTCATCGCGACTCCAGAAATGAAAATGCCGCCACAGCATGACTGTGGCGGCATTGATGCTGATGACGGTTAGTCTATCAGCCAGAGATGCAGGCGTTGGCCGCGTTACGCACATCGCGAGGGCGTACCGGCACATTGGACATGCGCTCGTGCAGCTTGATGCTGCTGCCGCCGGAGCGGTCTTCGATGTCAAACACTGCTGCTGCACCCGTCGACAATTTGCCCGGAACGATCACCTGGACGCCGTCCTTTTTCGGCTGCACCTGCAGCGCACCACGGCTGTCAGCCAGCTTTTCCGCCAGGCACTGCGCATACTCATGGGGCTTCTTGCCAGAGATCACGCTCATGGTCGGCAGCGTTTCGTTGATTTCAGAAACATTCGCGCAACCACCCAAAGCCAAAACCAACGGCAGACACACCACACCCCACTTCATACAAATCCTCCTTTAAAGACCGTCCGACAGCACAAATGCCGTTTTTCTCCGAGGTCTTCTGCATTTAACCTGCATCCAATCGCGAATATCTGTTCAAAATTGTCAAACCAACGCCCGACGGCCAGATAATAACCCGTGCGGGCTGATAAACTGCGCCCAATCGACAAGCTATCGTTTTGATTTTGTAGAAAAAGCCCTTCTGGAGGCGCCCATGAAATTTATTCACCAGCGCGAGCACCTCAACGAAGACGACATCGTCGTCATCCAGTGCTCGCAAACCTGCAACATCCGTCTGATGAACGACGCCAACTTCCGCAGCTTCAAGAACGGCGGTCGTCACACCTACCACGGCGGCGCTTTCGACACGTTTCCGGCCCGCATCACCGCACCGAGCACCGGTTTCTGGAACATCACCATCGACACCGTCAACCGTCGGCCGATCAGCGTGACCCGCAAGCCGACCCTGACGCACTCGATCAAGATCATCCGCCGCTCCAGCACCAAACTGAGCTGAGCCGATCCCGCCAACGCACACAGGTAAGCATGAACGTGGCCCAAACGACCAAATACGTCATCAAGTACAAACTCAATGGCGAACGCCGCTTTGAGTTCGCGCAGTTGGAAAACGGCACCGCCGAAGAAGCCAAGGCTGCACTCGATGCCCTGCATGGCAGCGAAGATGTGATCAGCGAAATCAGCGTCAGCAAAGCGTTGTAAGGCGCCGCTGCGAATTCGACCGCAAGCGGCGGAGTGTTCTGCCGCAGGGATGTGTCTAGCCTGATCACCTCGACTTTGCGTCCAGGAATCAGCATGCCAATGTCCCCTGCCCGACTGAATTCGCTCGACTGGTCAGCGCTGGAGCAGCAACTGGATCAGGATGGTTTTGTCATCATCCGCTCCCTGCTGCTTGGCCAGACGTGTGATCGTTTGAGTGACTTGTACCCGCAGACCGAACCGTTCCGTTCGCAGGTCATCATGGCCCGCCACGGCTTCGGTCGCGGCGAATATAAATACTTCCGCTATCCATTGCCCACAGCCGTAGAACGGCTGCGCACAGCGTTGTATCCGTATCTCGCGCCGCTCGCGAATCGCTGGCAAGCGCGCATGAATCTGCCCGAGCGTTTTCCGACGACTCACGCTGACTTTATTCAGCAATGTCACGCCGCCGAACAGACGCGCCCTACTCCGCTGTTACTGCGCTATGGCCCGCAGGACTACAATTGTCTGCATCAGGACGTGTACGGCGAACGGTTATTTCCGCTGCAAGTGGCGATTCTTCTGTCAGAGCCTGGCGAAGATTTCACCGGCGGCGAGTTTGTTTTGACCGAACAGCGACCACGCATGCAATCACGCGTACACGTCATGGATCTGAAAAAAGGCGACGCCTTGATCTTCGCGGTGAACCAACGACCGGTCAAAGGCGTACGCGGCGACTATCGGGTGACCATGCGTCACGGCGTCAGTCGCCTGCACAGTGGAAATCGGCATACCCTAGGCATCATCTTTCACGACGCATTGTGAACACCATGCAACCGAGCAACTTCGACCTGTTCGCTGACAACGAACCGCAACAACAGCCTCGCGCAGACCAGATCGGTGAACAATCGTGGGTGCTGAGGGGGTTTGCGCTGCCTGTTGTCGATCAACTTCTACCGGCACTTCAAAACGTACTTGAAGCAGCGCCATTGCGAAGCATGATGACGCCGGGTGGATTCAGCATGTCCGTCGGTACCAGCAGTTGTGGCGCTTTGGGCTGGATCACCGATCGCAGTGGCTACCGTTACTCCAGCGTCGACCCGCTCAGTGGAGCGCCATGGCCATCAATGCCAGAGGCCTTCGCTGAATTGGCCCATTCAGCCGCCACCCAAGCCGGTTTTCCTGATTTTGTGGCAGATTCCTGCCTGATCAATCGCTATATCCCCGGCGCCAAGATGTCTTTGCATCAGGACAAAGACGAAAATGCCTACGCCGCGCCGATCGTTTCTCTGTCACTGGGTTTGCCAGCCATGTTTCTGTTCGGCGGTTTTGCCCGCAGCGACAAGACCCAACGTGTTCCGTTGCTGCACGGCGACATGGTGATTTGGGGCGGCGTCGATCGGCTGCGCTTTCATGGCGTGTTACCGATCAAACAGGGTCGTCATCCGCAACTCGGTGAGCAGCGGATCAACCTGACCTTTCGCGTAGCCGGATAAGCTTAAAAGTTTGACCGCAAGGCCCGGAGTGTTGTCCTCGCCGGCGCTGGATAACCTGAATCAAACAGGCCAACGGATTAACCTTCATGAAAACGCTTTCGACCCACCTCAACATCGAAAACGATCCACGCTGGGCCGCCGTGGTTGCCCGCGACCCACGGGCGGACGGGCAGTTTGTCTACGCAGTGAAAACCACCGGAATCTATTGCCGCCCGAGTAGCCTGGCGCGCCTTCCAAAACCACAGAATGTGGAGTTTTTCGACAACGCTGCCGAGGCTGAAGCGGCGGGTTATCGGCCGAGTAAGCGCGCCGGTAAAGATCAGACGGAGGTCAACGCTCAACACGCGAAAACGGTGGCGCTAGCCTGTCGACAGATTGAGTCGTCTGAAACGTTACCGACGCTGAATGACCTCGCGGAAACAGCAGGCTTGAGTCCGTTTCATTTCCACCGCGTGTTCAAAGCTTCTACCGGACTCACCCCGAAAGGTTACGCCGCCGCGCATCGCTCGCGCAGGGTGCGTGAACGCTTGGCGGACGGCGGCTCGGTGACCGATGCGCTGTATGACGCGGGCTTCAACTCCAACAGTCGTTTCTATGAATCAGCCGATCAGGTGCTCGGCATGAAGCCCGGTGATTACCGCGCGGCCGGGCAGAACAACGATATCCGCTTCGCTGTCGGCGAATGCTCGCTCGGGGCGATTCTGGTGGCGCAAAGTGATCGCGGGGTTTGCGCGATTCTGCTGGGGGACGATCCGCACCAATTGGTGTGTGATTTGCAGGATCAGTTTCGCCGCGCCAATCTGATTGGTGCCGATAGCGATTTTGAGCAGTTGATCGCAAAAGTCGTGGGGTTTATTGAAGCGCCGGCCATTGGCCTCGACTTGCCGCTGGACGTCAGAGGCACGGCGTTTCAGGAGCGCGTCTGGCAAGCGCTGCGGGAAATCCCTGCGGGCAGCACTGCCAGTTATTCCGAGATTGCTCAACGTATCGGCGCACCAACGTCGATGCGCGCGGTGGCTCAGGCCTGTGGTGCGAACCGGTTGGCGGTAGCGATCCCCTGTCACCGTGTGGTGCGCAGCGACGGCAACCTCTCCGGTTACCGTTGGGGCGTCGAACGTAAGCGCCTGTTACTGGATCGCGAAACGCAGGCCTAGCGTCGGCTGATTCTCAGCGATTGACGTCGACCACCACCCGGCCACGAATGCGCCCGGCAAGCAACTCAGGCGCAGCATTAATCGCCTCGCTTAAAGCGATTTCATGGCTGATCAGGGGCAACAAGGCGAAATCCAGATCCTTGGCCAGATGCTCCCAAGCCTGCACGCGACGGGCCTTGGGTTGCGTCACGCTGTTGACGCCCGCGAGGGTCACGCCGCGCAAAATGAACGGTGCAACCGAGCCCGGGAAGTCCATGCCCTGCGCCAATCCACACGCGGCAACGGTGCCTTCGGAACGCGTACTGGCGCAGGCGTTGGCCAATGTATGGCTGCCGACCGAATCAATCACCGCCGCCCAGCGCTCCTTCGCCAATGGCTTACCCGGCTCGGACAGGGTTGCACGATCGATGATTTCGCTGGCGCCGAGTTGCTTTAAATATTCGTGCTCAGAAGCCCGGCCAGTGGACGCCACCACGCGATAACCCAGCGTGTTGAGTAGAGCAATGGCAAAGCTGCCGACGCCACCATTGGCGCCAGTCACCAGCACCTCGCCTTGCTCCGGGGTCACGCCGTTATGCTCGAGCGCGAGAATGCACAGCATCGCCGTGTAACCCGCCGTGCCAATGGCCATGGCTTGTGCAGCGGTGAAGGCTTCGGGCAACGGAATCAGCCAATCGCCATTGAGTCGCGCTTTCTGCGCCAGACCACCCCAATGGGATTCGCCGACGCCCCAGCCGTTGAGCAACACCTTGTCGCCCACTTTATAGTCGGGATGCGAACTGGCTTCGACGGTGCCCGCCAGATCAATCCCCGGCACCATCGGAAACTTGCGCACCACCGGGCTGCTGCCGGTAATCGCCAGACCGTCCTTGAAGTTCAGCGTGCTGTAGGCCACCTGCACCGTGACATCGCCGTCGGGCAACTGATCTTCATTGAGTTGCTGCAGATCGGCGCGGTAACCGCTGTCGTCTTTGTTGATCACAATGGCGTTGAACATGAGTGCCCTCGCATGGCTGGATGTTGAAATGTCGTGCCTTGAAATACCACATCGCAACACGTTGCCACACTCGACTTTGTGTCTGGCTTAAATTTCATCGGGTAATTTCATTGTCGGCGTCTATGCTTTTTCGACTACCCTGCTGATCTTGGCCAAGCCCTCTAGAATCACCTTGTCGATGGAGTTGACGATGTCTCACCCGCGTTCTCTTGTAGTGATGCTGATGCTCAGTCTGCTGGCATTTGGCAGTGCGTGGGCGGCGCCTGCCCCGGCTGCTGATGCGGCAACATCTGCAGCACCGAGTGAGCCGGCGTGGCCACAAGTCATTACCAGCGGCAAATCGAAATTGACTGTGTACCAACCGCAACTCGACAGTTGGGACGGTTACACGCTCAACGCTCGCGCGGCTGTCGAAGCTACCGGCGCTGATGGCAAATCCACTTACGGCATCGTCGAGTTCAGCGCCCACACCCTGGTCGACAAGGCCACCCGTTGGGTCGCGCTCGATCAATACAAAATCATCAAAGCCGATTTCCCGGCCGATGCCAGTCAAGCAGACACTTGGGCGGCAGCGCTGCAAAAAGACGCCGACAAGCGCAAGAAAACCATTTCCCTTGATCAGCTCGAAGCCGCTGTCGGCGTATTGTCGGCAGAACAGAAGGCGGACAGCGCTCCGCTGGAGAACGCCCCGCCGACCATCATCAGTTCCGACGTCCCGGCGATGCTGGTGTACATCGACGGTGATGCGGCGTATCGGCCGGTGGAAGGCACGTCGCTGCAACGAGTGATCAATACTCGCCCGCTGCTGCTCAAGGACGAACAAGGCAAACACTATCTGCACGTGTTTGATGGCTGGATGGTCGCCGACCAGATCAACGGTGATTACACACGTCTGGCAAAACCGCCAGCCGATCTGGAAAAAGCCAAACAGGCCGCCATCAAAAGCCGTCAGGTCGATCTGCTGACCGGGCAAAGTGATCCGAAAGACAAGATCCCCAGCCTGGCCAAACCGCCGCAGCCAAAGATCTTCATTGCGACCACGCCTACCGAGTTACTGGTAACTGATGGCGCGCCGCAATGGCTACCGATTCAGGGCACCGGCCTGCTCTACGTCAGTAATACCACCGGGCATATCTTCAAGGAAATCGGCGATCAGAACAGTTATGTGTTGATCTCCGGGCGCTGGTTTCGCGCCAGCGACATGAAGGGCCCATGGACGTTTACCCCGGCGGATAAACTGCCGGCAGACTTCGCCAACATTCCCGACGACAGCCCGAAAGAGAACGTTAAAGCCTCGGTCGCCGGCACTCCGCAGGCGAAAGAAGCGGCGATTGCAGCGACCATTCCGCAGACCTCGGCGATCAAGAAAAGCGCGGTGAAAATGACCGCACCGCAGTTCGATGGCGAGCCGCAGCTCAAAGCGATCAACACCACGCCGTTGCAATATGTAGTCAACAGCGCCACACCGATCATCCGGGTCGACAACAACAGTTGGTACGCCGTGGAAAATGGCATCTGGTTTACCGCCACGTCGGTGAACGGCCCGTGGGTCGTGGCCAGCTCGGTGCCGGCGGTGATCTATTCGATTCCGCCGAGTTCGCCGATGCATTACCTGACTTACGTGAAAGTCTATGAGTCCAGCGGCGATACCGTGGTGGTCGGTTATACCCCGGGTTATCAGGGCTCCAATATTGATCCGGTGACTAATGTCGTGGTTTACGGCACCGGTTATCCGTACACGCCGTGGGTCGGTAGCGTCTGGTACGGGCCGCCGGTGACTTACGGTTTCGGCGTCGCGATCCGCTACACCCCGTGGACTGGATGGACATTCGGATACGGTTTCGGCTGGAGTTGGGGCGGCAGCACCGTGGCGATGGGCTGGGGCTGGGGCGCTTATCCGTGGTGGGGAAATTATGGCTGGGGTTACGCCTGGGGCCCGCGCTTGTATCCAGCGCCACTGGCCTGGGGCGGCGCTGCTTATGGTTATCGTGGCGGCGCAGTGGCGTGGGGCCCGGGCGGATGGGCCGGCACCACCGGCAATATCTATCACCAGTGGGGTGACCGCGCGACGGTCAGCCGCTACGGCGCCGGTTACAACGCCTGGACCGGCAATCGCTGGGCAGGTCAGGTCGGCTCCTCCTACAACTCACGCACCGGTGTGGCGGCCGCCGGTCAACGCGGCGCAGTACACAACGTCTACAACGGCAATTACGCGGCCGGCCGCAGCGGTGCGGTCGTCGGGCCGAATGGCGGCGCTATCGCCGGCGCGCGCCTGACAGAGGGTAATACGCGCACCGGTACGCAGGTCACTGCCAATCGCGGCGCGGTGTACAACCCTAATACCGGCAAGACCACCCAATATGGCGCTATCCACGGCCGCAACGGTGGCGCCGCGCAGGTCGGCAACAACGTTTATGCCGGGCGCGACGGCAACGTCTACAAAAAAACCGACAGTGGCTGGCAGTCGATGGTCGGCGGTGGTGGCAGCACACGCGCGGCGCCGCTGAACAACAACCCACAGCTGCAAAATCTCAATCGCGATTCCGCTGCGCGTAATTTCGGCAACCAGCGCACCAACAACTTCCACAACTCCTCGCAATTCATGAATCACTCCTTCGGTGGTGGTGGAGGCGGCGGATTCCATCGACGTTAACGGCTTGTGAATTTCGGACTGGCCCTGAGTCCGGTTTAGCTGTTAAAAAACCGGCTCAGCCGTCCCTGCCCGTTTCAACGTTCGGAGTACCGCTTTCATGAGGCAATGGCCAGACACCCGCATTCTTGACCTGTTCGGCATCGAGTTGCCGATCATCCAGGGCCCGATGGCCGGCGCCACGAACTCGTCGATGGTGATTGCCGTGTGCAACGCTGGTGGCTTGGGTTCGATGCCCGCCGCGATGCTCAGCATTGAGCAGTTACGTGAAGAACTGAAAACAATCCGCGAGCACACCGACAAACCTTTCAACGTGAATTTCTTCTGCCATCAGCCACCGGCAGCCGATGAACAGCGCGCGCGTGAATGGAAGAATTTGCTGGAGCCTTATTACCGCGAACTGGGCGTCGACTTTGATGCACCGACGCCGGTGTCCAACCGGGCGCCGTTTGATGCGGCCGCTTGCGAGGTGCTGGAAGAGTTTCGCCCTGAAGTGGTGAGCTTCCACTTCGGTCTGCCGGAAAAATCTCTGCTGGATCGGGTCAAGGCCACAGGCGCGAAAATCATCTCCTCGGCCACCACCGTCGATGAAGCCGTGTGGCTGGAGCAAAACGGCTGCGACGCGATCATTGCCATGGGCTATGAAGCCGGCGGCCATCGCGGGATGTTTCTCAGCGATGACCTGAGCAGTCAGGTCGGCACTTTTGCTTTGGTACCGCAGGTGGTTGACGCGGTGAAGGTTCCGGTGATTGCGGCCGGTGCGATTGCCGATACTCGCGGGGTCGCAGCGGCGCTCATGCTCGGTGCGTCAGCGGTGCAGGTCGGCACGGCGTATCTGTTTACCCCGGAAGCGAAAGTCAGTGCCTCGCATCACAAGGCTTTGCGTACAGCCAAGGAAAGTGAGACGGCCGTCACCAACATTTTCACCGGGCGCCCGGCGCGTGGGATTCTCAACCGTGTGATGCGCGAACTCGGGCCGATGTCGGCGAAGGCGCCGGCCTTTCCGTTAGCCGGTGGCGCGCTGATGCCGCTGCGAGCGAAGGATGATGCGCAGTTTGCCAATCTTTGGGCGGGTCAGGCGTTTACGCTGGGGCGGGACGTCAGTAGTGCGGAATTGACGAGGCAGTTGGCTGAGGGGGCGTTGGCGAAACTTGTGAGGTAGCGGACGGATTTCGCAGCAATTGGAAAGAGGGCGTGCTGCGCGCGCCAACGGGGATAAATCCCCTCGCCACAGGGGAGTATTTCGCTATATATTTCGCTATATAGCGAAACCACCCTCGCATCGGCGCAGTCCACCGCCAACAATAACTGCCCTCTGCACTTGCCAACAACGGAGCTGTTACATGACCACTCGTGCCTCACGTTTTGCCCCAACTTGCCTGGCCGCTTTGCTGGCGACCTTCGCCATCGGGGCTGCTCAGGCTGATGAAGTGCAAGTGGCAGTTGCTGCCAACTTCACCGCACCGATTCAGGCGATCGCGGCAGATTTCGAAAAAGACACCGGGCACAAACTGGTCGCAGCCTACGGCGCCACTGGCCAGTTCTATACCCAGATCAAGAACGGCGCGCCGTTCGAAGTGTTCCTCTCGGCCGACGACACTACCCCGGAAAAACTCGAGAAGGAAGGCGATACCGTTAAAGGCTCGCGCTTCACCTACGCCATCGGCACCCTGGCGCTGTGGTCGGCAAAAGAAGGCTATGTCGATGCCAAAGGCGATGTGCTGAAGAAGAACGAGTACCAGCACCTCTCCATCGCCAACCCGAAAGCTGCGCCTTACGGCCTGGCCGCCACCCAGGTGCTGGAAAAACTGAAACTGACCGAAGCCACCAAAGCCAAGATCGTTGAAGGCCAGAACATCACTCAGGCCTACCAGTTCGTTTCCACCGGCAACGCTGAGCTGGGTTTTGTAGCGCTGTCGCAGATCTACAAGGACGGCAAAGTCAGCAGCGGTTCCGCGTGGATCGTTCCAGCCAGCATGCACGACCCGATCAAACAGGACGCCGTAATCCTCAACAAAGGCAAAGACAACGCCGCCGCCAAAGCACTGGTTGAATACCTCAAAGGCCCGAAAGCCGCTGCGGTGATCAAGTCTTACGGCTACCAGCTCTAAATGTCGCTGACGAGTGCTGATTTCGCGGCTATCTGGCTGACCCTGAAACTGGCGTCCCTGACCACCGCGATACTGCTGGTTGTCGGCACTCCGATTGCCCTGTGGTTGTCGCGCACCCAATCGTGGTTGCGCGGCCCGATCGGGGCGATTGTCGCCCTGCCCCTCGTGCTGCCGCCGACCGTTATCGGTTTCTATTTGTTGCTGATGATGGGGCCGCACGGTTTCCTCGGCCAGTTCACCCAGTGGCTCGGGCTTGGCACGTTGACGTTCAGCTTCACCGGACTGGTGATTGGCTCGGTGATCTATTCCATGCCGTTCGTGGTGCAACCGTTGCAAAACGCGTTCTCGGCGATCGGCACCCGCCCATTGGAAGTGGCGGCGACCTTGCGCGCCAATCCGTGGGACACTTTTTTCAGCGTGATTCTGCCGCTGGCCCGTCCCGGTTTTATCACGGCGGCGATCCTCGGATTTGCGCATACCGTCGGTGAATTCGGCGTCGTGCTGATGATCGGCGGCAATATTCCCGACAAGACCCGTGTGGTCTCGGTGCAAATCTACGACCACGTCGAAGCCATGGAATACGCGCAGGCCCATTGGCTCGCCGGTGCCATGCTGGTGTTCTCGTTCCTCGTGTTGCTGGCGCTCTACTCCAGCCGCAAAACCCGCGCAGGCTGGAGCTGATCGATGATCGATGCACGTCTGAAAATCGCTTATTCGGGCTTCAGCCTGGATGTCGATCTGCACTTGCCGGGGCGCGGCGTTTCCGCTTTGTACGGACATTCCGGCTCGGGCAAAACCACCTGCCTGCGCTGCATTGCCGGCCTGGAGCGCGCCGAGCAAGGCTTCGTGCAAATCAACGACGAAATTTGGCAGGACAGCGACAACGGCATTTTCGTCCCGCCGCATAAACGCGCATTGGGTTATGTGTTTCAGGAAGCCAGTCTGTTTCCGCATCTGTCGGTGCTGGCCAACCTGCAATTCGGCCTCAAACGTATCGCCAAATCGCAGCGCCGGGTTGATCTGGCACAAGCCACCGAACTGCTCGGCATCGGCCACTTGCTCGAACGCCATCCGCAGCATTTGTCCGGCGGTGAACGCCAGCGTGTCGGCATCGCCCGCGCACTGCTGACCAGCCCGAAACTGTTGCTGATGGACGAACCCCTCGCCGCCCTCGACAGCCAACGCAAAAGCGAAATCCTGCCTTATCTGCAACGGTTGCATGACGAACTGGACATTCCAGTGCTGTATGTCAGCCACGCGCAGGACGAAGTCGCGCGACTGGCCGACCATCTGGTGTTGCTCAGCGACGGCAAAGCGCTGGCCAGCGGCCCGATTGGCGAAACCCTCGCGCGTCTGGATCTGCCGATGGCAATGGGTGATGACGCCGGGGTAATCATCGAAGGTCAGGTCAGCGCTTACGATGCGCAGTACCAGCTGCTGAGCCTGCAACTGCCGGCCACGGACATGAGCATTCGCGTGACCCACGAGCCGATGGCCGTCGGTCAGGCCCTGCGCTGCAAAGTGCACGCGCGGGACATCAGTCTGGCGCTGCACAATGACGCCTCCAGCAGCATTCTCAATCGCTTGCCCGTCACGGTGGTCAGCGAACAAGCGGCGGACAATGCCGCCCATGTGCTGATTCGTCTCGACGCCGGCGGCACCCCGCTGCTCGCGCGCATCACCCGCTACTCGCGCGATCACTTGGCGATCCATCCGGGCCAGCAACTCTGGGCGCAAATCAAGGCAGTTGCAGTGCTCGCATAAATCATTCGGCACCACGGCGAGAGCGCGCGGTCAATCGTTTACAGACCGCCGCGCCACTTAAGGAAGTCGCCATGTCCGAAACCGAGCTGACCGATGCACTGCCATCCGACCTGCACTACGTCGATGACACGCAGCCCGGCATCACCCGTAAAAAACTGCGCGGCAAGTTCGCCTATTTCGAGCCGTCCGGTCAGCGCATTACCGACCCGGACGAAATCAAACGCATCAACGCCCTCGCGGTTCCGCCGGCCTATGTCGATGTGTGGATTTGCGCCGACCCGCGCGGTCATCTGCAAGCTACTGGCCGCGATGCCCGGGGTCGTAAGCAGTATCGCTATCACGCTCGCTGGCGCGAAGTGCGCGATGCCGACAAATATTCGCGGCTGCGCGAGTTCGGTCTGGCACTGCCGAAACTGCGCAAACAACTGGAAACACTACTGGCCGCGCCCGGTTTTAGCCGCGATAAGGTTATGGCCACGGTGATCACTCTGCTCGACGCCACGCTGATTCGCGTCGGCAACACGCAATACGCCCGCGATAATCGCTCTTACGGGCTGACCACCCTGCGCAGCCGCCATGTCGAAGTGAATGGCAGCGCGATCCTCTTTCAATTTCGCGGCAAGAGTGGCATCGAACACCAGATCACCGTCAAGGATCGACGCCTCGCGCGGATTATCAAACGCTGCCTGGAGCTCCCCGGCCAGAATCTGTTTCAGTACCTGGACGAACACGGCGAGCGCCACACCGTCAGTTCTTCCGACGTCAACAGTTACCTGCAAACCCTGACCGGCGCCGATTTCACCGCCAAGGATTACCGCACCTGGGCAGGTAGCGCTCTGGCATTATCGGTACTGCGCGAGTTGCAATGGGAGTCGGAAACCGAAGCCAAACGGCATGTGGTCGACATGGTCAAAGGCGTCGCGAAACAGTTGGGCAACACGCCAGCGGTGTGCCGCAAGTGCTACATCCACCCAGCGGTGGTGGAAAAATTCATGCTCGGCGCCCTCGCCGAACTACCGCGCCCACGCGTGCGCAAGGGGCTGCGCAGTGAAGAAGTGGCCCTGGCGATGTTTCTCGAACGGATGAGCGAGATGGCCGTCGCACCTTGATCGTCCGGGCATCGTCGTCTAGGCTAGCCACCTTCCCCTCTTCAGGATGACCGCAGAAGTGAACAATCAGGCTCTCTAAAAATGTAATCGCGACAGCCGCCGCTGGGTGATTGTCAGTCTTCACGACATTTTTTGGAGGTGCCGATGACTCACGTCTCGCGTACGCCTGCCCTCGTCTCGCTCAATCAGCTGAGTTTCCAATTCGCCAATGGCGAGACGATTTTCAACGCACTGAATCTGCAGTTCGATCATGTCCCGACCGCGATTGTCGGTCGCAACGGTGTCGGCAAAAGCCTGCTCGCGCGGCTGATTGCCGGGCAGCTACAGCCCACATCCGGGAGCGTTTCAAGCGCAGTGCCTGTGATGTACGTTTCCCAAATATTTGTCGGTGCACCCGGCCAAACGGTGGCGGACGCGACGGGTACAGCCCAAGTACTTGAAGCACTGCAGCGCCTCGACCAGGGCAATGCCAGCGCCGACGATTTCGACATCATCGGCGATCGCTGGGATTTGCCGGAACGCTTACGGCAGATGCTTGATGAGTGCGGACTCACCGATATCGCTGATACCGACCTCACCGAAAACCTCAGCGGTGGCCAACAAGTCAGAATCGCCCTGATCAAAGCGCTGTTGAGCCAGGCGCAGTTGCTGGTGCTGGATGAGCCGACCAATCATCTGGACAGCGCCGGTCGCCACTGGCTGCTGAAGACACTCAATCACTGGCGCGGCGGTCTGATCGTCATCAGTCACGATCGACAGTTACTGGAGCGGATGCAGCGGATCGTCGAACTGACGCCGTTGGGCGTAAATGTTTTCAGCGGCTCCTACTCAGCCTTTACCGAACAACGGCGTCTACAACACGCAGCCGCTCAGGCACAACTCGACCAAGCCAGAACCGAACGCCAGCGCGAGCGTTCCCGCCTGCAGCGCGAGCACGACACGATCCAGCGCCATGCCGCCAACAGCCGGCGCAATGCGCAAACCGCGAACGTTTCCAGCATCGAACGCGCCGGCATGAAAGGCGCGGCGCGAGACATCATGGGACATGTGCGCGTTGGCCATCAGGCGCGTAAATCCGAGCTGGATAACCGCGTGCGTGAGGCATTTACAATGGTGTTGCCCGAAGACAGCGTGCTGATCAATCTTCCGGGCAGCGTGGTGCCGAACAGCCGCCAAGTCTGCACGCTCGTGGACGCGTGCCTGCCGTGGTTATCGCCGGCGAGCCGACTGAGTCTCGCGATCCAGGGGCCGATGCGCATCGCCGTCAGTGGCCCTAACGGCTGCGGTAAATCGACCCTTCTGAACATGCTCGCCGATGAACTGGAACCGGCCAGCGGTACCTGCACGACTCATGTACCGATGGCATTTCTCGATCAACAACTGCGTCTGCTTGATGACGGAAAATCCATTGTTGACCAGTTGCTGGCTCAGCAAACACCGTTGAGCGAAGGCACCCTGCGCAGTTATCTGGCGCACCTTCAACTAAATGCCCAGCGTGCGACGCAGCCCTGCGCTTTGCTCAGCGGCGGCGAACGCCTGAAGGCTGCACTGGCATTGGCGGTGTGGCGCCAGACTCCGGCGCAATTGCTCTTGCTTGATGAACCGACCAATCATCTCGACCTAGCCTCGGTGGAAGCTTTCGAACAGTCATTACAGAGTTTTCCCGGCGCCATTGTCGCGGTTTCCCACGACCAGACGTTTCTACAAGCGTTGAATCCAAGCCATCGGCTAACGTGGCAGCCAAGCGGTTGGCTGCTGCAACCGACGAGTTGAGCTGACTATTTTTTGCACGATTGCCACAGGCTTCTATAGTTGATCTGACACGAATCAGCTGCGGTGACGCCATGGAAGACATTTTCGTTGTGAAGCGTTGCAACAAGATCATCATTCATGGTCGTCGCGCCGAGGACAGCCAGCACGAACCCGCCGAAGCCATCGGCTGGTTTCGCATTTGCGATACACGCACAGGCGGTTTCATCGGCGATGGCTACGACCGGGAGGAAGACGCACGGCGCGAATGCCTGCGTCTCAACGCAGCGAGTTCGATATTGCCGGCTCGCGAATCGTCAGCCTGATGCTGATCATTTGCGGGTCTATACTGAAACCAGCTGAAGGAGCAGCGCCCCAACGGCATAAAGCTCGCAGTTCGCGGGCTTTTTGCTGCCGCTCAGCGGTTTCACCGAACGGAGGTGTTCCATGTCCGAAAAAGAGTCCATCACCACCCTCCTCACCTTGCTCGACGCCCGGCAGGCGCGCCTCGCGGCCGCTTGCAAAGAGATCGCCGACTGGGTTGATCATCAAGGCGGTCACCCCACCGCCCTGCGTATTCGCGATCGCCTGAATGACATCGAGAAAGACGCGCCGTTGATTCGCAACACGCTGTCGGCGCTCAGACCCATTGACCGGCCTCTGCCACGGTTTAGATAACAAACGCGAATAGCACGAACGCCCCGCTGCGATTTTCGATCGGGGCTCTAGAGCGGCGACGGCTGTGTTACCGAGGGATTATCTGTCCGGCGTTTATATTTTCCTCGTTGATTTGTTTATTTTTCACAAAATCATCACATCTACGCGCTTACTGTGAAGTCACTCCTTTGGAGATCACACTTAACACCCGCCCGCATGCGGGTGTTTTTTTGCCTGAAATTTGGCTCGGCGAACACTCGCGGCTATCAGTGGTCACAATTTAGTACACGTCACAAAGGAGACGATTCATGGTTATCCATTTCAACGTCGATGGTCATTTAGCCTGCGGGCATAAAGGCAAACATCTCACTGCCAGCCGCGAACTCAATCGCGTGAAGTGCCGCAGCTGCCGTAATACCGATGCGTACAAGCAAGCCAGAAAAGATCAGCGTAACGCGGCTCGACGCGCAACACGCCAGGCCAAAACCACACACCACGCCGTCAACTGGCGCTCCTCATGGGTAGAGCGTTTGGCTGCGATGCCTGGGCGTCAACGCCTGCCTCGCGGCTTTGCCGGACAAGCCTTCGTTTAGTCCGCAATAAAAAATGGGCCGGCGAGTGCCGGCCCATTGCTTTCTAGTTGTTGCCCTGAACATCCTTCACGGTCTTCAAAGCCCGGTTCGTTAAATCAATACACTTCTGTTTGTCGCCTGCCTTTTGCGCGGCCTCGGCATCTTTACGGTCTTGCTGGATATTGCCCAAAGCAGGCTGTCCCATCACTGCCGTCTGTTTGAGGTCGTGCAGTTTCTGCAAGTTAATGGCGCACAAGTCATCAGCGGCAAACAGCGGTGTTGCAACAACCAAAGACGCGAAGAACAGACCTAATCGTTTCATGACGAATTCCACCTGTTTGGACTTGGGAATTTGACTATAGATGCTGAATTGAAAGAGCGACGGCCAAGGCATGTGACACGCTGAAACCAAGAGCCGAGCAATAAACCCAGGCACAAAAAAGGGCCTGCATGAGATATGTCATGCAAGCCCTTGATATTTATGGTGCCCGAAGCCGGAATCGAACCGGCACGCCCTTACGAGCGGGGGATTTTAAGTCCCATGCGTCTACCAGTTTCGCCATTCGGGCGGTAGCGCGGTGTTGCTGTCTCCGACTGTTCAGTCGCGATCCTGACAGGATGCAGGCTTGAACAGCCGAGCGGGAAATATATACATCACTCCCCGGTGAAGCAAGTTCGCATTGGCTGTTTTAAAGACTAAATCTTACAGCGCAATGCAAATAAAAAAGCTCCGTAAATCATGGATCTACGGAGCTTGTTTATAGTGGAGGCCGAGGTCGGAATCGAACCGGCGTAGGTGGATTTGCAATCCACTGCATAACCATTTTGCTACTCGGCCTCAAAACGTTTGCTATCAGTAGCACAACAACAAACGCGTTTTAAACTTGGAGCGGGAAACGAGACTCGAACTCGCGACCCCGACCTTGGCAAGGTCGTGCTCTACCAACTGAGCTATTCCCGCTTGGTGATGCGCATTCTATAGAATTAAGAAGCTCCGTCAACCCCTTGATTCAAAAAAGTTTTATTTCTTTTCAACATCGGTCTTCAGATGCGGCCAGGCAGCGCGAAGGTATTGAACCATCGACCACAACGTCAGGCCTGCGGAGATCATCAACAGCGAATAACCCAGAATGACCCAAAAGGTAAAGTCCTTCGGATTGGCCAACAGGATCACCAGCGCGAGCATTTGTGCGGCGGTTTTCCATTTGCCGAGATTGGACACGGCGACATGCGCGCGGGCACCCAGCTCGGCCATCCACTCACGCAGTGCCGACACGACAATCTCGCGACCGATGATAACGGCGGCTGGCAGAGTCAACCACAGGTTGCCGTGTTCTTGCACCAACAACACCAATGCGACGGCGACCATCAGCTTATCGGCAACCGGGTCGAGAAATGCACCGAATGGCGTGCTTTGCTCCAGGCGACGGGCCAGATAACCATCCAGCCAGTCCGTTGCAGCGGCAAAAGCAAACACCGAAGCGGACGCCATGTAGCTCCACTGGTACGGCAAATAGAACAGCAAAATGAAGATCGGGATAAGCAGGACGCGTAGAACGGTAATCAGATTAGGGATATTCATCGGCACAACTGGCTACGAGGTGAGGGGGCATTCTACTCGCTATGCAGGTTCGCATAAATCGACTCTGCGAGCTTTTTACTGATCCCCGGGGCTTTGGCGATCTCTTCGATGCTGGCACGAGTCAGCTCCTGCAATCCACCAAAATGTTTGAGCAAATCTCGACGCCGGGTAGGCCCGACACCGGCAACGCCTTCCAGCGTTGAGGTACGCCGGGTTTTGCCGCGACGTGCGCGGTGCCCGTTAATTGCAAAACGGTGCGCTTCATCGCGGATCTGCTGGATCAGATGCAGCGCCGGCGAGTCGCCGCGCAGCGTGAACTCGTGCGCCGCATCATTCAGATACAGAGTTTCGAAACCAGCCTTGCGCGTTGCGCCTTTTGCAACGCCAAGCAAGATCAGATCCGGCACCGCCAATTCGTTGAGCACGTCACGCGCCATCGACAACTGACCTTTGCCACCGTCGACCAGCAGAATGTCCGGCAGCTTGCCCTCGCCTTCCTTCAGCTTGCTGAAGCGTCGGGTCAAGGCCTGGTGCATGGCGGCGTAATCGTCGCCCGCTGTCACACCTTCGATGTTGTAGCGGCGGTAATCCGACTTGATGGCGCCTTCCGGGCCGAACACTACACATGATGCGACGGTCGCTTCACCACTGGAGTGACTGATGTCGTAACACTCCAGACGCTGCGGCGGCTCGTCCAGATTGAGCACTTCGGCCAATGCTTCAAAACGCGCGGCGGTGTGTTGACGGTTGGCCAGACGCGCACTCAGTGCCTGTTCGGCGTTGGTGACCGCCAACTGTTGCCAGCGCGCTCGCGTGCCACGCACCCGATGGCTGATGGCCAACTCACGACCGCGCAACTTGTGAATGGCTTCGATCAGCGTCGGGAAGTCTTCGTGGACGACGTTGACGATCAACTCGCTCGGCAGATCGCGTTCCGGGCTGCTGATGAAGTACTGTCCGAGAAACGCCGCCATAACCTCAGAGACATCTTCTTCAATCCCGACCTGCGGGAAGAAATTCTTGCTGCCGAGCACGCGCCCGCCACGGACACTGATCAGATGCACGCAGGCACCGCCCGGATTGACGAACGCGGCGATGACGTCGATATCTCCCGTACCGCCTTCCATGCTCTGCTGATCCTGAACCCGGCGCAGCAAGGCGATCTGATCGCGCAATTCGGCGGCGCGCTCGAATTCGAGGTTGATCGCTGCCTCCTCCATCGCCGTCGACAGTTCATTGGTCAGCGCGTGGCTACGCCCTTCAAGGAACATCACCGAGTGACGCACGTCTTCGGCGTACACCTCAGGCTCGACCAGGCCGACGCACGGCGCTTTGCAGCGTTTGATCTGATATTGCAGGCACGGACGGGTGCGGTTCTTGTAATAGCTGTCTTCGCACTGACGAACGAAGAAAGTCTTTTGCAACAGGCTGAGGCTTTCGCGAATCGCCCCGGCGCTCGGATATGGCCCGAAGTATTTACCTTTGGCCTTTTTCGCGCCGCGATGAATGCTCAGACGCGGGAACTGGCCGTCCGACAAAAACACGTAGGGATAGGATTTATCGTCGCGCAACAGAATGTTGTACGGCGGCCGCCATTCCTTGATCAGTGTCTGCTCAAGCAGCAGCGCCTCGGTTTCGTTGGCGGTGATGGTCGTTTCGACCTGAGCGATACGCCCGACCAGCGCAGCGGTTTTCGGCGCCAGCCCGGTCTTGCGGAAATAGCTGGCCAAGCGCTTCTTGAGGTTTTTGGCCTTGCCGACGTAAAGCAGACGCGCCTCGCTGTCGAACATGCGATAAACGCCGGGGCGCCCACTGACGGTAGAGAGAAAGGCGCCGGAATCGAATACTTCAGTCATGGTCAGGCGCTGGCATCGACCATGCCGTGTCGGACTGCCAGAAGGGTCAACTCAACATCGCTGCTGATCGAGAGCTTCTCGAAAATACGGTAACGGTAGGTGTTCACGGTTTTTGGCGACAGGCACAATTTGTCGGAAATGATCTGCACTTTCTGACAACCGACAATCATCAACGCAATCTGGATTTCGCGCTCGGACAAGGCATCGAACGGCGAGTCGTTGGTTGGCTGGAAAGACTTGATCGCCAACTGTTGAGCGATCTGCGGGCTGATGTAGCGCTGACCAGCAAAGACCAGGCGAATGGCCTGAACCATCTCCGGCAATCCCGCGCCCTTGGTCAGGTAACCGGCGGCACCTGCTTGCAGCAACCGTGTCGGAAAGGGATCCTCTTCGCACACAGTGACGGCAACCACCTTGATATCCGGATGACTGCGCAGCAGCTTGCGGGTGGCTTCAAGCCCGCCGATGCCGGGCATCTTGACGTCCATCAGCACCACGTCGGGCTTCAACTCACGCGCCTTGATCAGGGACTCTTCCCCGGACTCGGCCTGGCCAACCACTTGCAGGCCATCGATATCGGCCAGCATCCGTGTAATGCCTGTACGAACGAGATCATGGTCATCGACCACTAGCACCCTAATCAAGCAGACACCTCGCGATATGGTCTTATTGGGATGCCCGACACCTTAGCAAAAAGAGCCAGACAGACCTAGCGGAAAGGCGCATTTAAAAAGTTTCAATTCATCTTTGAGGTCTTGCCAGCCGTGGCTTTCAGAGCACAGGCGTGCTCAAATCGAGCTGCATGCGCAGGAAACACTCGTCCTTTCCATGAAGCTGTAGTCCTTTTCGCTGATACAAATTTTTTGCCGGATTGTTTTCGAAGACCGTCAGACGCAAAGCTGTACGCTTCTCATGGCGAGCCATCTCGATAACCTGATCAATTGCCCAGGATCCCGCGCCCTGCCCCTGAAACGCTTCAGCCAGCTGCAATTCGCGTATGTACAGTGCCCGCGAATCCCGGCTCAGACTCAGAAAGCCCAACGACACGTCATCGCGAATCAGCAGCCAGTTCTCACGGCCCGACCAGGCCACATCGAACGCGTCATCCTGCCAAAGCAGATCGTATTGAATGTAATAGCGCAGCATGTTGCGGCAGGTAAGATCTCTGGCGAACGCCAGATCCGCCGCCGTCGCACGACGCAACTGGAAGCTCATCAGGCCTGCTCCAGCGCAATAACCCGGCCCTTCCAGGCTCCGTCATGACGTTGTGCAACCACCAGACAATCGCCCGCACCCGAAGCAGAAATAACCAGGGCGCCCTCCTCCGACCAGATCGCACTGCGTCCTGCCGATTGCCAGCCACCCGAGACACCGCCATGGTTGGCCATCAGCACCGCCATCGAATGCTCGCGCGCATAACCTTGTAGCAACGCGCAATCCGCTACATAACCTTTTTCGCTGATCAACACGCCCGCCGCATACAGGCTGGCGCCTTGATCAGCGGCGGCAGCGGCGTGGCTGGCGTGGTTAAAGTCGGCACAGACCGCCAGCGCCACAATGTCATCACCCATATTGAGTGGTGCGCCGCCGACGCCGGGGGCGAAGAATCGATCTTCGCCCGTGTGCAGATGTTGCTTGCTGTAAACACCGAGCGAGCTGTCGGCGCCCAATACCAGCGCACCGATCCAAACCTGGTCACGCTGTGGAACCCGAACCGGCATACCGACGACCGTCGTGACGCCCAGCATTCGTGCTTGATCCCGCAACGGTTGCAGAATCGCGTCTTGCGGATCAATCGCCAACGCCGCCGCCACTTCATTTTCGTAGCCAGTCAGTGACAACTCCGGAAATACCAAGAGCTCGACGCCCTGCTCCGCAGCCACTTCGATGAAGCGCAAATGGCGTTGGATATTCGCCGCAAGATCCCCCGCAATGGAGATGGATTGGGCGGCAGCAATGGTCAGCGTCGACATGGTTCATCCTTGGGTTCAGGCAAAACGCTGAGTTTGTCACAACTGTTGCTACGCTCAAGCGATAGGCAAAATGTTCTTCACGCCATAGCATTTTCTGATTGCTGAGGCGCATCGGCCTCTAGTAAGCTCGGCGCATTCATTGGAGACAGACCATGTTCAACGCCCTTCCACAGCTTCGTATCGTCAGCGCCCTGCGCTCGATGGCGGCTGCGTGGGCGAAAGACGTTTGTGCTCCGGTCAGCTTTTATTTTGGGTATTGGTTTAGCCACTAGCGCGCCTGATACCCAAACGGCGCCCATGTAAAACGGGTCGCCTACCAGAGATTTCTCAACCCCCGGTCGGCCTCCCGACCGGGGGTTTTGTTTTTTCAGGCCCCGAATTTTTCAGCAATGCACCAGACACTTTTGAGGATTTACGCGATGAACTACGCCACTTATTACCGTTACGACACTTTTACCGCATGGCGATTTACCAGCCTCCGCTCGGGACAGCCTGCCGCCTCCGATCGGTCACCTACAGGTGGCAAACGCACACACGTAGCCAATCCGGCCAATTGTCGAACACCCCAGTAGGGCCGAGCGAGCGGGAAGTACCCGCCGCCAGCCCAGGAATTGTGAATATGAACTCGTCCGTTTCTGCTCTGCCACTGTCCAGCCTCAACTCTGCCAACGAAGCGCTGACCCTGCGTCTGCCCAGCTCGTTGCAACTCAAGCAGCAAATGCCCCTGAGCACGGCCTTGGGCCAGCAAGTCGCCGCCCACCGTCAAGCGGTACGCGCCATTCTCAACGGTGAAGACCAACGTTTACTGGTCATCGTCGGCCCTTGCTCAATCCATGATCCTCAGTCCGCTCTGGAATACGCCGACAAACTTGCCCGCCTCGCCCATCAGGTCAGCGACGAAATGCTTTTGGTAATGCGTGCCTACGTCGAAAAACCGCGTACTACTGTCGGCTGGAAAGGCCTGGCCTACGACCCGCATCTGGACGGCAGCGATGACATGGCTCGCGGCCTGACCCTGTCGCGTGAATTGATGCTGGAAACGATTCGCCTTGGTCTGCCAGTCGCAACCGAATTGCTGCAACCCATGGCCGCCGGTTACTTCGATGATCTACTGAGCTGGGTCGCCATTGGCGCGCGCACCACCGAATCGCAGATCCACCGCGAGATGGCGAGTGGACTGGGCATGCCGGTCGGCTTCAAGAACGGCACGGACGGTGGCGCCGCCGTCGCAGTCGATGCTATGCGCTCAGCCGCCCACCCGCATCGGCATTTCGGGGTGGACAGCCAGGGTCATCCGGCAATCATTCAAACGCCGGGCAACCCCGACACACACCTGGTACTGCGTGGCGGCCACAAAGGCCCCAACTACGACCGCGATAGCGTGACGACCATCAACACCGAGCTGACCCGACTGAAAATTCCCGGCCGGATCATGGTCGATTGCAGCCACGCGAACAGCGGCAAGGATCCCCTGCGCCAACCGGCCGTTTTCAACGACGTGCTTGAGCAACGTCTGCAAGGTGATCGCTCGCTGATCGGCATGATGCTCGAGTCGCATCTGTTCGAAGGTTGCCAGCCGCTGAGTCCATCGCTGCGCTACGGCGTGTCGATTACCGACGGTTGCCTGGGTTTCGACGCTACGGAGCGTTTGCTTCTCGACGCGGCCCAACGGCTGAGCGCTCAGGCGCAGATCTGACGATCCTCCCTCCGGTGCTCAACGCCGGAGGGGCTCGATGCTATTCCACCCGCAACAGCGTCACCGCTGAGGCCTGACTGTCATCATCCGAACGTTCCACCGAGTAGGCGATACGCACCGTCGAACCTTGGTGCTCGCGCCAGAACCGGTGCGGAACGATGAACACCAACGGCTGGCCTACTGAATCCCGGGTGATCTCGCGCTCATCACGATGGTTGAAATAATCACCATCGCACTTGAGATAAACCAGATCACCTTCCTGCGCCTGAGCATTGCCGATCACCACGGTGACGCCGTCCGTTGAGTCCACTGTATCCAGTTCACCATCCTGAGCTTCGAGCACGTCCGGTGCTTCAAGCAATCCGCGAATCAAGGGTGCTATCACAAATGTCGCGGCGTCGGAATCTCGCGCTTCACCGATCTTCGGCTCGACCCGATAGCGGGCGGTCACCTCGTCGCCGACTTGCCCGACGATGTGCTCCGCCCCTACCCAGAAGGAAAGCACAGCGCCCACGGCAAACTTCTCAAGCGTCAATGCATCACTAAAAACGTCAGCCGCGCCCTGCCATGTCAGCAGCACTCGATCGCCTTCCGCCATACGCGCATAAGGTCGAAGCGTGATGCATGCACCCTCGGTGATGCGTTCAGGATCAAGTACATTGCCGACCGCCTCGTCAACGTAAGGTGCCAGCAGATTCGGGCGCACGTCGCCGACATCCAGTTGCAGGCGTGCCGAGGTCATGGGTTGCAGCTGCGTAGCACTGTAGAGCGTCCAGTAGAGCTCCAGCGATCCGCCATCAAGCGCAGCAACATGCACGCCCTTGATGACAAAAACGATTGCCTTGCCGACCTGCGCTTCGCTGACGAAACGGCTGACTTCATGCTGATAGGCCAGACCTTCGATATCCAGCCCTTCCCAGCGCAAAAGCACTTTATCGCCGCAGGCCATGCCCGGGTAAGGCGCAATCCGTACGGTGGCTCTTTTCAAGGACGGATCAAGTACAGCGGCTGTCGTCGAGTCCACGCTCGGCGCGAGCAGTTGGCAGGCTGCGAGGCAATCATCCGGAGGATTTTCCGCTCGAAAAGACAACTCCAGGGAAGTCTCATTGGCTTTGATGTTAAGCGTCCCTTGCCTGTCGAGTGCTATCCAGCGGTCGTGAAAAAGTGCTGTCAGCTGCTGCGATGAAGTGGCTGCTGCCTTTGCGTCCTGAGTAGTCATTGATGCCTCCATTCCTTGGATAAAACGCGGTCTTCACTGACCGCGTCGACAGTCCATATTTAACGCGTTCAAACAACGGGCGGCTATCAGCCAAATACCTTGTAGAGGCGAGGCAAAGGCAGCACGGAAAGTAGGCAAGTACACCGAAACCGATGCTCGGATCGCGGTAGACGTCCGGATATTCGGAGCTGGCTCTCAGCACTCTCCGAAATTTCGTACAGCTTCTAGTCCAGATTCAAACAACCAGCGAGGCTTATTCGTACTTCGCCGAGAGAATGACTGTTTTAGAGTGGCACGCAGATTTCACCCCGAACCTCTGCGAAAAGGTAATAAACATGCAACGGAATGCTACAACTCAGTACCCGATCCTGCTGATCCATGGTCTGTTCGGATTCGAGCGTATCGGTCACTTCGAACTCTTCCATGCCGTCAAAGAGGCGCTTCAAGCGGTTGGCTGTCGAGTGTTTGTGCCGCACCTTTCAGCCACCCATGACAACGAAGTGCGCGGTGAACAACTGTTGCTACAAATCGACCGTGTACTCAGAGGCACAGGTTCGAACAAAGTCAACCTGATCGGCCACAGCCAAGGCGCATTGGCTGCCCGCTACGCTGCTGCGCTTGCGCCACACACCGTCGCTTCAGTGACCTCGGTCAGCGGCCCCAACCACGGTTCAGAACTGGCTGATGTTTTACGTCAGGCACTGATTCCGGGTGAGCTACCCGAAAAAGTCGCGCAGAACGTTGTCACCCTGTTTGCCGACTTTTTATCTGTACTCAGTGGCAGCGTCGCGATGCCACAAAATGCCCTTGCGGCATTGGGCGCGTTGACGACGCAAGGGGCGGCGCGCTTCAACCAACAGTATCCGCAAGGCCTGCCCGAAAGTTGGGGCGGTCAGGGACCGGATTGCGTCAATGGCGTTCGCTACTATTCATGGAGTGGGACGCTGCCCGATCACAGCCAGCCATCACTGGATCCGGTGGAGCACATCTGCCGGAAGCTCTCGAAATACTTCAAAAAAGACGCCGGACAAAACGATGGTTTTGTCGGTCGCTTCAGCTCTCACCTGGGAATCGTGATCCGTTCGGACTACCCGTTCGACCATCTGTCCATTCTGCGTGGCGTCAGCCCTGCGCGCGCAGTATCACCGAACCCGATTGAGCTGTACGTAGAGCACGCCCGCCGCCTGCAAGCGGTGAACCTGTGAGATTGGCGCCTGCACATGAACGGAACTTTGCCGAGAAATCGCCCACTGAATCCGGTAGGCTCCGCACTTTACTGATATTGATTGGAGATTTTCCCCATGGCTAAAGCCACTGCCCGTCACATCCTTGTTGCCAGCGAAGACAAGTGCAACGAACTCAAAGCCCAGATCGAAGCCGGTGCTGATTTCGCCGAAGTGGCCAAGGCCAACTCCACCTGCCCTTCCAGCCGTCAGGGCGGCGACCTCGGTTCGTTCGGTCCTGGCCAGATGGTCAAGGAATTCGACACCGTAGTATTCAGCGCACCGGTCAACACCGTGCAAGGCCCGGTGAAAACCCAGTTCGGTTATCACCTGCTGGAAGTGACCAGCCGTCAGGACTGATCCTTCGCATTGAATGAAACATAACGGCCCGCCTTTTGGTGGGCCGTTGTGTTTCAGTTACACGATACGGCTGGCGAGCCGCGCGTTGCTCGCGTACAAATTACGCTTATCGATCACCCGGCTCTAAGGCTGACAATGCGACTGGCTTTCCCCACATTGATGTTCACTGCCGTGACGCTGCTGTTGAGCGCCGTTGGTGTGAGCGCGGCACCGCAACATGCATTGACCGTATATGGCGAGCCGGCGAAGTATGCCGCCGGTTTCAGCCACTTCGACTACGCCAATCCGCAGGCGCCCAAGGGCGGAACGATGCGCCGCTCGGCGATCGAGATCGGCCACTTCGACCATATCCTTCCTTATATAGACAAAGGCATCGGCGTCACCCAGATCGACGGCATGCTCTATTCGCCGCTGGCGCAGCGCTCGATGGATGAGCCTTATACCGTCTACGGCCTCGTCGCGCAAAAAATCGAGCGCGCTGACGATGGGTTGTCCTTGCGCTTTTTCATCAACCCCAAAGCGCGTTTCGCCGACGGTACGCCGATCACCGCCGAGGACGTGCGCTACACCTACGATTTGTTGATGACCCAAGGCAGCCTGCGCTATCGCACGCAATTCGCCGACGTCAAAGGTGTCGAAATCGAAGCGCCGCTGACGGTACGCTTCGATTTCAAGAGCAATGAAAACCGCACTCTGCCACTGGATATCGCCACCCTGCCGGTGTTTCCCGAGCATTGGTGGAAGACCCGTGACTTCGCTGGCGGTGGCGGCTATGAAGCGCCATTGGGCAGCGGCCCGTATCGCGTCGGCAAGGTCGACTCCGGACGCAGTATCACTTTTGAACGCAATGCCAACTGGTGGGGCAAGGATCTGCCGGTCAGCCGCGGCTTGTACAACTTCGATCACTTCAGCATCGAGTATTTCGGTGACACCGACGTCGCCCGTCAGGTGCTGCGCGGTGGCGCGTATGACTACAACCGCGAATTTTCGGCCACCGGTTACTCGATCGGTTACGACAGCCCGGCATTGAGTGACGGGCGCCTGCAAAAGGCTCATTTGGCCACTGAGGCGCCGCAATCGGCGCAAGGTTTCGTCTTCAACCTGCAGAAGCCGATGTTCCAGGATCGTCGCGTGCGTCAGGCACTGGCCATGCTCTGGGATTTCGAGTGGAGCAACCGGCAGATGATGCGCAACCTGTACATCCGCCAGCAAAGCTACTTTTCCAACACTGAGCTCGCCGCGTCAAAACTGCCCGATGCGCAGGAGCTGCAGATCCTTGAGCCGCTGCGTGGCCAGGTGCCTGACGAAGTCTTCAATCAAGTGTTCGAGGCGCCGAAAACCGATGGAAGCGGGATGATCCGCGATAAACAGCTGCAAGCCTTGCAGCTGCTGCAACAGGCTGGCTGGAAGCCGGATGGCGACCAGTTGGTCAACGCCGAGGGCGAGCCGCTGAGCTTCACTTTTCTGGTCAGCCAGAACGGCATGGATCGCTTGCTCCTGCCTTATAAACGCACGCTGAAACAAATCGGCATCGACCTCAACATCCGCCGCATCGATTCCTCGCAATACGTCAATCGCCTGATGAGTCGCGACTACGACATGATCGTCACCGGCTACCCGGTCAGCACTTCCCCCGGCGGCGAGCTGCTCAACTATTTCGGCTCGGCCTCGGCCAACGACCCCGGCGCCAACAATTACATGGTGCTGAAAAACCCGGCCGTCGATACGCTGATCAACGGCCTGATCCGTGCCTCGACGCAATCCGACATGCTGCATTACGCCCACGCACTGGATCGGGTGCTGCAATGGAATTATTACTGGATTCCCAACTATTACCCGCCTGGCACTTCAACCGTTTGGTGGAACCGCTTCGGCATGCCGGCGGTGCAAGCGAGCAATGACGAAGCGATCGAGAGTTGGTGGGAAATCAGCAGCACACCGCTGACCAACCAACAGATGACGGCCGAGAAAATCGGACGTGGCAAACCCGGAGGGCCGCACTGATGTGGGATTACATACTGCGGCGTCTGCTGCTGATCATTCCGACACTGGTGATCATTCTGCTGGTCAACTTCGTGATCATTCAGGCCGCGCCCGGTGGCCCGGTGGAACAGGCCATCGCTCACTTGCAAGGCATCGGCGGCGGCAATGTCGGTGGTGGTGCCAGTGAAGCCATTAGCAGTACATCGCGCGCCAGTCGCGGCCTCGACCCGCAACTGATCAAGGACATCGAAAAACAGTACGGCTTCGACAAACCCGCGCATGAACGGCTGTGGCTCATGCTGAAGAATTACGCGCAACTGGACTTCGGCAAGAGCTTCTTTCGCGGCGCCACGGTGACCGACCTCATCCTCGAAAAAATGCCGGTGACCATTTCCCTTGGGCTCTGGGCGACGCTGATCACCTATCTGGTATCGATTCCGCTGGGCATCCGCAAAGCCGTGCACCACGGCAGTCATTTCGATATCTGGAGCAGTACCGCAATCATCATTGGTTACGCGATGCCGGCGTTCCTCTTTGCGATGTTCCTGATCGTGGTGTTTGCCGGCGGCACTTCGCTGAACTGGTTCCCGGTGCGCGGTCTGGTCTCGGACAACTTCGAATCGCTGTCGACACTCGGCAAGATCGCTGACTACTTCTGGCATCTTGCGCTGCCAGTGACGGCGCTGGTGATCGGCGGATTCGCCACGCTGACGATTTTGACCAAAAACTCGTTCCTCAACGAAATCACTCGCCAGTACGTGGTGACTGCCCGGGCCAAAGGCTTGAGCGAGCGACGCGTGCTCTATGGGCATGTGTTTCGTAACGCGATGCTGCTGGTGGTGTCAGGCATTCCTCAAGCGTTCATCAGCGTGTTCTTTGCCGGTTCGTTGTTGATCGAAGTGATCTTCTCCCTCGACGGTCTCGGGCGCATGAGCTACGAAGCGGCAGTCTCTCGTGACTATCCGGTGGTATTCGGTTCGCTGTTCATCTTCACCCTGTTTGGCCTCCTGATAAAACTGATTGGCGACCTCTGCTACACGCTGGTGGATCCGCGCATCGACTTCGCCGCGAGGAACGCCTGATGTTCAAGTTTTCGCCGTTGGGCCGTCGCCGCTTCGAGCGCTTCAAGAAAAACCGTCGCGGCTGGTGGTCGTTGTGGCTGTTTATCGGTCTGTTTGCGTTGACGTTGGGCGGCGAGTTGATCGCCAACGACAAACCGCTGATGGTCAGCTATCAGGGTGAATGGTATTTCCCGGTGTTCAAGCGTCACACCGAGCAGGAGTTCGGCGGGCAACTACCGTTTCAGGCCGATTATCGTAGCGAGTACGTGCAGAATCTGATCCGCAAGGACGGTGGCTGGCTGCTATTCCCGCCGATTCCGTTCAGCGATGACACGCCCAATTACGACCTCAACAAACCGGCGCCGAGCCCACCGACAACGGTGAACTGGCTGGGCACCGACGATCAGGCGCGGGACGTACTGGCGCGGGTGATTTTCGGTGCGCGGGTGTCGATACTGTTTGCGTTGATGCTGACGTTTGTCAGTGCGCTGATCGGCATTGCGGCCGGTGCGCTGCAAGGCTATTACGGCGGCTGGGTCGACTTGATCGGGCAACGCCTGCTGGAAGTCTGGTCGGGGTTGCCGGTGCTGTATCTGCTGATCATCCTCTCCGGTTTCGTCGAGCCGAATTTCTGGTGGCTGCTGGGGATCATGGCGCTGTTTTCGTGGCTGGCGCTGGTCGATGTAGTGCGCGCCGAGTTCCTGCGTGGGCGCAATCTGGAATACGTCAAAGCCGCGCGGGCCTTGGGGCTGACTGATCGCAAAGTGATTGTCCGGCACATCCTGCCCAACGCGATGAACGCCACGTTGAGTTATCTGCCGTTTATTCTGACCGGTGCAATTTCTACCCTCACCGCGCTGGATTTTCTCGGTTTTGGCATGCCCGCCGGCAGCGCTTCGCTGGGTGAACTGATCGGTCAGGGCAAACAGAATCTGCAGGCGCCATGGTTAGGTTTGACGGCGTTTTTCACCTTGGCACTGATTCTGTCGTTGCTGGTGTTTATCGGCGAAGCGTTGCGAGACGCCTTCGACCCACGCTCTTGAAGCAGAGATTGACGATGACTGACAACCTGATCGAAATCCGCGACCTCAACGTCGCCTTCAATGGCCAGACCGTGGTGCGCAACCTGTGTCTGGACATCCGCCCAGGCGAGTGCCTGGCGCTGGTCGGCGAGTCGGGTTCGGGCAAATCGGTGACCGCGCATTCGATCCTGCAATTGCTGCCCGAGTGTGATGCCCGCACTACCGGCAGCATTCGTTATCGTGACCAGGAACTGGTCGGCGCGGATCTCAAGGTCTTGCGCGAACTGCGCGGCAATCGCATTGCGATGATTTTCCAAGAGCCGATGACTTCGCTCAATCCACTGCACACCATCGAAAAACAGATCGGCGAAACCCTGCTGCTGCACCGTGGCCTCGGCGGCAAAGCGGCGCAGTCGCGCATTCTGGAATTGCTGCAACTGGTTGGCATCAAAAAGCCTGAAGAACGCCTCAAGGCTTATCCGCATCAATTGTCTGGCGGGCAACGGCAGCGGGTGATGATCGCCATGGCGCTGGCGTGCGAACCAGAATTGCTGATCGCCGACGAGCCGACGACCGCGCTGGACGTGACGGTGCAGCGCAAGATCCTGCTGCTGCTCAAATCCCTGCAACAACGCCTCGGCATGTCGCTGCTGCTGATCAGCCACGATCTGAATCTGGTGCGCAGCATCGCTCAGCGGGTTTGCGTGATGAAGGCCGGGGAAATAGTCGAGCAGGCGCCGTGCGAGATTTTGTTTACCGAACCGAAGCATCCGTACAGCTGCGTCTTGCTCAACGCCGAGCCCGAGGGCGAAGCACTGCCCCGCGATGAGCGTGAGAACGTGCTGGAAGTCGAGGATCTGCGGGTCGATTTTGCCTTGGGCGGCGGTCTGTTTCAGCGCAAGCAGTATTTGCGCGCAGTGGACGGTATCAGCCTGACCATTCAGCGTGGCAAAACCTTGGGAATCGTCGGCGAGTCCGGTTCGGGCAAATCAACGCTGGGTCAGGCGATTCTGCGCTTGCTCGACTCCGAAGGCAGCATCCGTTTTCAGGGCGAAGCGCTCGACGGGCTCAACCAGAAGCAACTGCGGCCATGGCGTCGGCAGATGCAGGTGGTGTTTCAGGATCCGTTCGGCAGCCTCAGCCCGCGCATGTCGGTGGCGCAGATCATCAGCGAAGGTCTGGAAGTGCATTGCGAATCCACCGCCGATGAATGCGATGCGCAAGTGATCCGTGTGCTCAAGGAAGTCGGTCTCGACCCGGAAAGCCGTCATCGTTACCCTCATGAGTTTTCCGGTGGTCAGCGTCAGCGTATTGCCATCGCGCGGGCGCTGGTGCTGAAACCGGCGCTGATTTTGCTGGATGAGCCTACCTCTGCGCTGGATCGCACCGTGCAGAAACAAGTGGTCGCCCTCCTTCGCGATTTACAGGAAAAGCACGGTTTGACCTATTTGTTCATCAGCCATGATCTGGCGGTGGTGCGCGCCTTGGCGCACGACATGATCGTGATCAAGGACGGCAAAGTGGTCGAGCGCGGCGCCAGTCATGATGTGTTTGATTCGCCGCAGCATCCGTATACCAAAGAGCTGTTGGCGGCGGCACATCCGGGGTAGGCGTTTTAGCTTAAAAAACCGCGTCGCGGCCATCGCGAGCAAGCTTTGCTCCTACAGATAACGCGAATTCTGTAGGAGCAAGGCTTGCCCGCGAAGAGGCCAGCACAGAAAACCAGAACATCCAGGATCCACCCCATGAACACCACCGAAAGCCTCAAGGACTACCAACGCGTGCGCACGCTGGCGATCCGCTCGTTGTTCGAGATCATCGAGCAGTCCAGCGAAGGCACGGTGATCGTTGATCGTGATGCCAATATCGTCTGGATGAATGAGCGTTACGCGCGCCGATTTGGCCTCGATTCCGCTGAAGGCGCCATCGGCAAACCCTGCGAAAGCGTGATCCCCGGCAGCCTGCTGCGTGAAGTGGTGCGCACCGGGCGGCCGATCCTGCTCGACATGCAAGACACGCCAAAAGAACCGTTGGTGGTGATGCGCCTGCCGATCCATGACGACGCCGGCACCGTCATTGGCGCCATCGGTTTCGCCCTGTTCGACGAGTTGCGCACGCTATCGCCGATGCTCAAGCGCTACCTGAGCATGCAGGAAGAATTGGCCTCGACTCGTTCACTGCTGCGCGCACGACAGACCAAATACAACTTCGCCCACTTCATCGGTACCAGCGCCGCCAGCCTTGAAGTCAAACGCCGCGCACGTCGCAGCGCGAGTGCCGAGTCGCCGGTGTTGCTGCTCGGTGAAACCGGCACCGGCAAAGAGTTGTTGGCGCAGGCCATTCACAGTGCTTCGCCGCGTGCGCACAAGGCGTTCGTCAGCATCAACAGCGCGGCGATTCCTGAAGCGCTGCTGGAAGCGGAATTCTTCGGCACAGCGCCGGGCGCGTTCACCGGCGCCGACCGCAAGGGCCGCACCGGCAAATTGCAAATCGCCCAGGGCGGCACGTTGTTTCTTGACGAGATCGGCGACATGCCGCTGCCGCTGCAAAGCAAACTGCTGCGGGTTTTGCAGGAAAAGGAGTTTGAGCCAGTGGGCTCGAACGAGGTGATTCAAAGCGATGTGCGGGTGATAGCTGCTACTTCGACCGATTTACAAGCGGCGATCAAACGCGGCGAGTTCCGTGCCGATTTGTATTACCGCCTCAATGTCCTGCCGATTCAGGTGCCGCCGTTGCGCGAGCGTCTTGATGATCTGCCGGCGCTCAGTGAGGCGATTCTGGAGGAGCTGCGTAGTCAGCACGAGCTGCATCGCGATGCGCTGGAACTGCTCGGGCAGCACGCCTGGCCGGGGAATATTCGCGAGTTGCGTAATGTGCTCGAGCGCGCGGCGTTGCTCAGTGATGACTTGATGCTGACGGGGAGTGACATTCGTGCAGCAATCGGGCCGCTGAGCCCGGTTGAGCGTGCGTCGGCGCCCACACTTGAAGCGCCAAGTGAGGAGACATTCGCTCAAGCGCGGGAGCGGTTTGATCGGCAATTGATTGAGGCCGCCCTTGCGCAATGTGCGGGGAAAGTGCCGGAGGCGGCGGCTCGGCTCGGGCTTGGGCGGTCGACGTTGTATAAGAAAATGGTGGCACTGGGCGTTGCATAGTCTCATTTAAGAGATATTTATCTCCCTAATAAGACAAGATCAAAAGCTTCGTGAGCAAGCCCACTCCCACAGGGGAACGCATTCCAAAGGTGGGAGTGGGCTTGCTCACGAAGAGGCCCTCACAGACAGCGACCATCTCAAAAAAGAGACAACACTTCATAAGCTCGCGCCAATTACTACGACAAACCCATATATATCAATAACTTAAACACCTGGCACAAATCTGGCTATATCCTCTCCCACACCGCACCACCCACAAAAATAACAACTCCGGAGAGACACACCATGAGTGTGATCATTGCCTTGGCAGCCCTCGCGCTGCTGATGCTCGCCGCTTACCGTGGCTACAGCGTTATCCTTTTTGCCCCGATCGCCGCACTCGGCGCCGTCCTGCTCACCGACCCGTCCGCCGTCGCTCCTGCGTTCACCGGGGTGTTCATGGAAAAAATGGTCGGGTTCATCAAACTCTATTTCCCTGTATTTCTGCTTGGCGCCGTTTTCGGCAAGCTGATCGAACTCTCGGGGTTCTCGCGCTCGATCGTCGCCGCCGCGATCAAGTTCCTCGGCACCAAACAGGCGATGCTGGTCATCGTGCTGGTCTGCGCCCTGCTCACTTACGGCGGCGTTTCGCTGTTCGTGGTGGTGTTTGCCGTCTACCCGTTTGCGGCGGAGATGTTCCGCCAGAGCAATATTCCCAAACGGCTGATTCCGGCGACCATTGCCCTCGGCGCATTTTCCTTCACCATGGACGCCCTGCCCGGCACCCCGCAAATCCAGAACATAATCCCCAGCACCTTCTTCAACACCACCGCGTGGGCCGCGCCCTGGCTGGGTCTGATCGGTACGATTTTCGTGTTCTGCGCCGGCATGCTGTTTCTGCAGCGTCAGCGCAACAAGGCGCAACGGGCTGGTGAAGGTTACGGCACCGAACTGCGTAACGAACCGGAGACTGCTGAGGATCTGAAGCTTCCTAATCCGTGGATCGCGCTGTCGCCGCTACTCGCGGTGGGCATTATGAACCTGCTGTTCACCCAGTGGATTCCGCAGTGGTACGGCAAAACCCACAGTCTCGCGTTGCCGGGGATGGCCACGCCAGTCACCACTGAAATCGCCAAATTGACGGCGATCTGGGCGGTTCAGGCGGCATTGTTGGTGGGCATTCTGATGGTGCTCGCCTTCGGCTTTAAAGCGATTCGCAGCAAACTTGCCGAAGGCAGCAAAAGTGCGGTCAGCGGTGCGTTACTGGCGGCGATGAACACTGCTTCGGAATACGGCTTTGGTGCGGTGATCGCGTCCCTGCCTGGTTTTCTGGTGCTGGCAGACTGGCTCAAAGGCATTCCCAATCCGCTGGTCAATGAAGCGATTACCGTGACCCTGCTGGCCGGCATCACCGGCTCCGCCTCGGGCGGCATGAGCATTGCGCTGGCGGCGATGTCCGAGCAATTTATCGCAGCGGCGCATGCGGCGAATATTCCGCTGGAAGTGCTGCACCGCGTGGCCGCGATGGCCAGTGGCGGCATGGACACCCTGCCGCACAACGGCGCGGTAATCACGCTGCTCGCGGTCACCGGCCTGACCCACCGTGAAGCCTATAAAGACATTTTCTGTATTACGCTGATCAAGACCCTCGCGGTTTTCGTAGTGATCGGCACTTTCTACGCCACTGGCATTGTGTGAGGTATTCATGACCACTCTTACGGGCAAGACCGCACTGGTTACCGGTTCCACCAGCGGCATCGGTCTGGGCATCGCGCTGAGCCTGGCCAAGGCCGGCGCCAATCTGATTCTCAACGGTTTCGGTGATGCCTCCGCCGTGATTGCCGAAGTCGGCCAGTTCGGCGGCAAGGTCGGCCATCACCCCGCCGATGTCAGCGACCCGGCGCAGATCGCCGACATGATCGCCTACGCCGAGCGCGAGTTCGGTGGCGTGGACATTCTGGTCAACAATGCCGGCATCCAGCATGTCGCGGCGGTAGAAGAGTTTCCGGTGGAGCGCTGGGATTCGATTATTGCGATCAATCTGTCGTCGGTATTTCACAGCACTCGCCTGAGCTTGCCGGGCATGCGCACCAAGGGTTGGGGCCGGATCATCAACATTGCGTCCGTGCACGGCCAAGTCGGCTCGACGGGCAAAGCGGCGTATGTTGCGGCCAAGCATGGCGTGATTGGTTTGACCAAAGTGGTCGGCCTGGAAACCGCGACCAGTAACGTCACCTGCAACGCGATCTGCCCGGGCTGGGTGTTGACGCCGCTGGTGCAGAAGCAGATCGATGATCGCGCGGCCAAGGGTGTTGAACCGCAGCAAGCACAGCACGATTTGCTGGCCGAAAAGCAACCGTCGCTGGAGTTTGTGACGCCGCAGCATCTGGGTGAGTTGGTGCTGTTTTTGTGCAGTGAGGCAGGCAGCCAAGTACGTGGGGCGGCTTGGAATATTGATGGTGGCTGGCTAGCGCAGTGACCCTGTAGGAGTGAGCCTGCTCGCGATGGCAGTGTCTCAGTCGACAAATGTGTGACTGCGATTGAGCCATCGCGAGCAGGCTCACTCTTACAGTTAGCGGTCTATTACCTGAACATCGTTTGCGAACACCAAAACAAGAGGCAATCCATGTCCGACATCCTCTGGGAACCCGATGCCACCCGTATTGCCCAATCGCGGATGGACACCTTCCGCCGCTCGATCAATCAGCGTCATGGCTTGAACCTCGACAGCTACGCCGACCTGCACCAATGGAGCGTCGAGCTGCGCGCAGAATTCTGGCAAGCCATCGTTGATTTCTTCGATATCCGCTTCCATACGCAACCTGATGCGGTGCTGCGTGAAGGCGCAAAAATGCCCGGCGCGGAATGGTTTCCGGGCGCCACATTGAATTTCGCCGAGCACCTGCTGCGCCGTCGCGACGATGCCGTCGCCGTTGTTGCGGTGGCTGAAAATGGCCAGCGTGAACAACTGACGTGGGCCGAACTGGCGCAACAGGTCGCCGGATTTCAAGCCAGCCTGCAAGCCGTCGGGGTGGTCAGTGGCGATCGTGTTGCCGCGTGTATGCCCAACACCTGGCAGACGCTGGTGGCGATGTTGGCCACCACCAGTCTCGGTGCCATCTGGTCGTGCTCGTCGCCCGATTTCGGTACCCATGGCGTGATTGATCGTTTCGGGCAGATTGAACCGAAAGTATTGATCACCTGCGCGGGCTACCGATATGCCGGTAACGAAATCGACCAGACCTCCAAGCTCAATGAAATCCTCGAACAGTTGCCGACGTTGCAACAGTTGATTGTCGTACCGTACGCTCGGCCACATGCCCGCGCCGAGGATTACCATACGTTGGCAAACGTCACGCTATGGGATGAGTTTTACGTGACTGGCGGCGCGCCGTTTTTTATACCGGTGCCTTTCGCCCATCCGCTCTACGTGTTGTATTCCAGCGGCACCACCGGTGTGCCGAAATGCATCATCCACGGTACCGGCGGCGTTTTACTGCAACACGTTAAAGAACATGGCCTGCACGTCGATCTAGGTTCCGGCGACCGTTTGTTCTACTACACGACCTGCGGCTGGATGATGTGGAACTGGCTGGTGTCCGCGCTGGCGGTCGGCAGCGCGGTGGTGTTGTACGACGGTTCACCGTTTCATCCCGACAACGAACGCTTGCTGGATCTGATCGACGATGAGCGCATCAGCGTGTTCGGCACCAGCCCGAAATTTCTTGCCACGCTGGAAAGCAGCGGCATTAAACCCCGCGAAAGTCATGACTTGAGCAGCCTGAAAACGCTGCTGTGTACCGGCTCGGCGTTGGCGCCACGTAGTTACGACTTCGTCTACCGTGACGTCAAAGCCGATGTGTGCCTGAGTTCGATGTCCGGTGGCACCGACATCGTTTCATGCTTCGTCAACGGCAATCCCATGTCACCGGTGCGCCGTGGCGAAATGATGGGCAAAAGTCTGGGGATGGCGGTCGAGGTGTGGAATGACGATGGCCAAGCGGTGATCGGTGAAAAAGGTGAGCTGGTGTGTACCCGGCATTTCCCGGCGATGCCCATTGGTCTGTGGAATGATGCGAATGGCGAAAAGCTCCGGCAATCGTATTTTGAGCTGTTTCCCGGCGTGTGGGCACAGGGCGATTACGCCGAAGAACTGGCCCATGGCGCGATGCTGATTCACGGCCGCTCCGACGCCGTGCTCAATCCTGGCGGCGTGCGTATCGGCACGGCCGAGATCTACCGTCAGGTGGAGAAAGTCGCGCAAGTACTCGACAGCGTGGTCATCGGCCAGCAATGGCAGGACGATGTTCGCGTGGTGTTGTTTGTCCGGTTGCAGGATGGCGCTGCCCTTGATGAGGCATTACAACGGCAGATCCGCGAAGTCATTCGTGGCAACACTACGCCTCGGCATGTACCGGCAAAAATCATCGCCGTCACCGACATTCCCCGCACCATCAGCGGCAAGATTGTCGAGTTGGCCGTGCGGAACGTCGTGCACGGCCGACCGGTGAAAAATACTGACGCTCTGGCCAATCCCGAAGCACTTGCGCAGTTTCGCAATTGCCCGGAATTGGCCGACTGACATTCGACAGATCAATCTTCCACCGCTGCACTGCAGCGGCTTGGGTTGATTCAATCGATGTTCAGGTTTATCAGCACTGGGGTATCAATGGCCCGACCTTCGTATTTGCCGATCGCCTCAACCATGAGGTAAAGATTGTCTTTGGCCTGCGCTTCATGGGTGACGAGTTGGCTGAGCAGTGCAGTCGCCACGGCATAGGAGTCAGCGTTGGACACGGCGCGCCGTTTATCAAAGTAACTACTCGAATCGGGGCTTTTTATCAGGAAACCCTTTGCGAGATTCAGCAAGGGGGCGACATCGACTGTTTGCTGATTCGAAGCGCCGGTCAATGCCCAGGCGGCATCGGGCATGGTCAGTTCTGTTTTGAACATTTCGTGTATCAGATCATCGGCTACTTCGCCGAAACGTGACTTGGCCGAATTGAATCGCTCGACCAGATTCTGTGTATCGACCGTGAAGAACGGTTGATTCATTGGCCGATCAGCGCCCTTCCACTTTCGATAATCATCGCGACTCAACTCAATGATGCTTCTGCCGGTGGCGTCGTTTTTCAGAATGAAGTTCTCAACCACCGTAACGCCGAACTCAAGTTTGGCGGCTTGCAGAACAAACTCCATTTTCTCCCGTGTTTTTCCCGAACCACCTAAAAGCAGATTGATCGTGAGTTCGGTTTCTCGATTGAAGTAAGGCATGGCCAATGCCTTGAGCGCTTGGTCGACCTTGCGATTGGCAACCGGCAAACTTCGCTGAATGATCTGCCGCGCAAATCCTTTCGGCAGTGAATGGCGTAGTTTAGGCAGTGCGCGCATCTGTGTGACTGCAAAATCCGCCAGGCGCTTGCCCCAGGCTCTGCCGGACTGATTTATCGCGTACCAGCCACGGGATTGGCGAACCGCGCAAACGCTCATTGTTTGCGAACCGCCCACAATCGGTCGCCACGTTCCCACGCAAAAATCGGCCCTGCTGGACGCCTGAATCAAATCCACAGATCGGGCTTTACCGGTCAAGCGCCGCATTTGAAAAGTTGCACCTTCCACTAACCTCAGGCCAGACGTTCCAAGACGCTGAGTGCCCTTTAGAGCGAATCTCATGCCTTTGTATGCCGCTGTGGGCAGACCATCGATCGGGTTAAAGAGCGAGATCGTCAATTGCAACGCAAGTCTCGCAAACCTGGCAATTTTCAAACTTAGAGGCACAACTTTGGCACTGATGTGCATGACTTTCCCTGGAGCCCCCATAAACACCGCGATAACGCCAACAAGATCAAGTCCGCACCCCCAAAGACCCTCCTCAAGCTTGTCTTTTTCACCCGAATTAATATCTTCGATACATTTTTTGAACGGAATGGCTAAGTCGATAATATACGCCAGCGCTTTCTCACTTTTATCCTGCACTTGCTCTCGCTCAGTAAGCTCGGTCGCCGCGATGCCAATCTCGGTGACAGTGGCTATCGGATGGTGGCGGGTGAGAAACTCCGCAATTTCATTAATGTGCGGATTGATAAAACTTTGAAAAGCGCTGGTTTTGTCCCTCCCCGGATCAGCAGGCGCCGCCAGCACACCTAACTTATTGAGCACCGTATCGATATATGGCTTGGCCACCGGGGCTGTGCCGTTAGTATAACTATCAAAATCGAGTGGATAGTTATAAGCACCAAAGGCTGGCAGGTAGGCCTTCAAATCGCCTTTGAAGTCTATGCGTGACTCAATATCCATCATCCCCGTGCGCGAAATCAGGTTGCCTAATTGTTCATTCAGGCGGCAGGCGCCTTTTAGATAAAACATTTCATAGCAAAGAAATTCGCCGTCACCAAACGGCGCACACAGGATGACGGCATAACGTCCCGTCGCCTCATCTCTTTTGATCTGCTTCTCCATCCATTTGGGTTTGCCAACATTGCCGCCAATCAGACCATTACTGTTTTCATATACCTTTTCACTGACAGACGTTCGTACCGTAAAAAAGGTAATTTCATGCGTTGCAAAAATGTTTCGATGCGCTATCGACATTTTCGATATGGCCAGCTTTATATTACTGATCATCGCTTCACGCAGATTGCTTTCATACGCCCTGACGGCGCGCTCAAATATAGGCTGATTGGGTTCGAGCCACTTCAGGTCCGGATACGTATCGTAGAGGCTGCCGGCCTCGCGCCAATCCCATTCCCTGCCCGTTAACTCGCCTTCAATATGCAGATCGAGTATCGACATCTGATAGGACGACGAAAACTTATCGGTTTCGTGCCGCAGCACTTTGTTGTCCAGAAAATAACAACCGGGCGCGGCTTTTTCCAATGCGGCCAACGCGAGCTTGCGCCGACTCGGCAACGGCGTGGAGAACGTTCTGGCCGTGTGCGTCAGTCCTTGCGTAAAATCTTCGTAAGAGGATAAAGCACGCTGCTGTGCGTCTTCGGGGAACTCTTGCAGTTCATCAGCATTGATAACCTCGTTGATCAAAGCCCAGTCAAATATCGAATCCATCGCAGCGATGCCCTGCAACTGGCCGAATTGCTGACTGATGGCGTCCATGTCGGAAAACATCATCACTTGTTCATAGGTCATGAACCGCGACGCGCCCTTGCAGTAGATTTCTATTAGCGCAACCGCCTGCACAAATGACAACCACGTAATCGACCCTACGGCCAGGCCGCGCGGAAGATACTTAACTACAAAGCCTGGAGCAATAAAGCCCAGCAGAAGATGTGCCGCCACCGGGCTCAACTCTTGAGAAACCCGCCCGTTTTTTACCAGGTAATCTTCAAGCCCTTCGCGTACAAGCTGCATTGGCTGATCGGCAGCAACGTCAGGGGCATAAAGATCATAAGTGCCAACGTGATTTCGCCGTTCGTGATTGCCGAGTAAAGGATCCAGATCAATCAGAATGACCGTTACAAGCATTTGCGCGAGATCGGCGTCGTGCAGTGTTTCGTCGTCGGCCGAGCCGTACCAGCCCAGACCATCGATGTATCGTTTCGCCAGTGCTTTGGAGTATGGCTGGTTCAATACAGCGGTGAGGACTTCATTCGCACTGTCTTCATCAATGTGCATCGGCGGGTTAGGTGGACCATTGCGGTATAAGGCTTGCAGTACCCCCTCACCGTCCGGAAAGAACCGCCCTGTCAATTCGCGAATGTGCGCATATTGCTCAGTCGTTAATACAACGGAATGTTGATCGGCCCCCGTTATTTGTTGCCAGTAGTTATCCAAGCCATCGCTAGCAGGCCACTCCCATTCCAAAAAGAACAACACTTTTTTTGCTTGCTCGACCGTTTCCGGAACAGTAAGTCCATGAAAACGCAACCAACAGTCGTAGGTTGTTACTGGGCCGAGGTTGACTTCACCGCCGATCTCTTTGACCAGTTCAGCAATCGCCGCAAGGCGTTCAGACAACACTGGATCAGTCGCGAGAATAGCCGTCAAATCAATACTATCGTTGGGCCCCACAGCCTGAAGATGCCCCTCAGATGAACATGCAACACGATAATACTGCACAGGATAATTAAACTTGTCAGCAAGCAGCTCCGAAGTCGCTATCTCGGCCAGCATCTTGCTGACGGGAGTATGTACATAGTCAAAAGACGACCCCGATGTCAGCGGCATTGCCGAAGCCGTCAACGTAACAGATTGCTGATCATCTTTCCCTTCAATGATCTGCTTGTACGCCTGAATGATTAAGCGTCGCTCTTTCTCATCGGCCTCCGCGCACGACAAAAAATCCGTTGCTGCACCTTCCTTGTTAAATCTTACTTCCATGTTGACCTCTGACTTCTGAAAAAAAATTCAATCGAAGCCAATCCTACTTAAATTCGCAAAGCATTCCAGTGAGTTTAATTTAAATGAAGTTTCAGACCTCGCCCAATACCTTCAAACCAGCCCCCAGGTTTCAGGTGGAGACTTGTCCGCCGCCAACGAATCAACATGCAACTTTATCTTCAGCCTTAAATTGTTATTTGAATCCGCAGACTGCAGTGCTTCCGGTTCGCTGATAACGCCCTCTACTACGAGTTGATAAAGTGCCCGATCAAACGTTTGCATTCCTGACTCAAAGGATCTTTCCATCACATCTTTAAGTTCGTCAAGTTCATTGCGTCGAATCAGATCAGCGACCGTCGGCGTGCCAATCATTACTTCTACCGCCGCCCGTCGCTGCCCCTCTAACGTATTCACCAAACGCTGCGAAACCGACGCCTTCAGATTATTTGCCAGCGCTTGTAATAGTTGCGGCCTGCGCTCTTCGGGAAACATGTTCAGAATCCGCTCCAGCGCCTGATTGGCGTTGTGCGCATGCAACGTCGACAGCACAAGATGCCCGGTCTCGGCGAACGCCAGCGCATGCTCCATGGTTTCGCGATCACGTATTTCGCCGATGAGCACGACATCCGGGGCCTGACGCAGGGTGTTTTTCAGTGCTGCATGGAAACTGCGAGTATCGACCCCGACTTCCCGCTGGTTGATGATCGAGCGTTGGTGGCGGTGGATGTACTCGATCGGGTCCTCAATGGTGACGATATGCCCGGTGCTGTGACGGTTTCGGTGATCAATCAGCGCCGCAAGCGTGGTGGATTTTCCAGAGTCGGTCGCCCCGACAATCAATATCAGGCCTTGTTTGAGCATCACCGTCTCGAGTAACACCGCCGGTAACTTCAGATCTTCAAAGCGTGGAATGTCCAGCTTCACGTTTCGGATAACCAGCGATACGTCGTTACGCTGTTTAAAGATGTTCACCCGGAAGCGTCCGACGCCGGTACGCGAGATCGCCAGGTTCATTTCCAGATCCCGTTCGAACTCGCGGCGCTGCTCGGCGTCCATCAAAGAGGTGGCGATGGCAGCCACTTCACCGGGTTTGAACGGCTGATCGCTCAACGCGGTCAGTACGCCGTCGAAACGTGCGCTGGGTGGCGCGCCCGTCGACAGAAACAGATCCGAGCCGTGTTTGCTGGCCAGTTGAGTTAACAGTGCATCGATTTCCATGGCAAAAAACACCCGCGAAGCATTGAATGATCGAAATGAGCCGCCGCGTGACGCGCCCGGCCCCATAGCGTCTACCGTTCTGCAAGCATAGTAGACGCCGCCTCACCGACCGAACCTCAGGATCCAACGATGAACGCTGTACCGAACACTGATGACGCCCAGGCTCTGATCGCCCGCACCGACTGGAGTCGCAGCCCGTTGGGCGCCGCTGGCACTTGGCCGCAGAGCCTGCGTACTGCGGTGGACATCGTGATTCACTCGCCCATGCCGATGTTGCTGCTGTGGGGCTCGCAACTGACGCAGATCTACAACAACGGCTTCGCGTTGCTCGCCGGCCACAAGCATCCGCACGCTTTCGGACAGCCTGCACACCAGATATGGCCGGAACTTAAGGAATTCACTGACCCGATTTACAGCGCCGTCCTACAAGGCCAGGTGCGCACCTACAGTGAAAGGCGTTTCACCTTGCAGCGCGACGGTCAGGAATCCGACTTCTGGCTCGATCTGACGTACAGCCCTATCCGCGACGAAAATGCGCAGGTCGCCGGGATTCTGGTCACGGCCATCGAAACCAATGAACGTCGACGCATTGCCCTGGAACTGCAGCAACGCTCCGAACAAAGTTTGAAGGCCCAGCAGGAAACCGAAGAACGTCTGCAATTGGCCCTCGCTGCAACCGATGCGGTTGGCACGTGGGATTGGGACATCGGCGAGGATCGCTTTATTGCCGACGCGCATTTCGCGCAGTTGCATGGCGTCGACCCGGTACGTGCCAGTCAGTTGCCGATCAGCGAATACCTGCAAGGCGTGCACCCCGAAGACCGCGCGATGGTTGCCCGCAGCATCAAACATTGCATCACCCACGGCACCGAATACGCCGAGGAATACCGCCTGTTGCAACCCAACGGTGAGTTGCGCTGGGTGTTTGCCCGAGGCCGTTGCTACAAGGATCACCACGGCCGGCCCATGCGTTTTCTTGGCGCTGCGCTGGATCTGACCGAACGCAAACACACCGAACAGGCGCTGCGTCAGAGCCAGACCGAGCTGCAACTGATCATGAACGCGATGCCGATCCTGATCAGCTATGTCGATCAGGAAGAACGTTTTCGCCTGAACAACGCCGCATATCTGGACTGGTACGGCTTAACCCCGCAGGAGCTGTTCGGGCGCACCATTCGTGATGTCATCGGCGAAGAAGCCTATTTCCTGCGGGCGCCGTACATTGCTGAAGCACTGGCCGGCCGGTCGTGCTCGTTCAGCCTGTACACCTCCCATCGCGACGGCAGCACGCGCCACGCGCTGATGAATTACGTGCCGCGTCACGGGCCGGATGGCGCGGTCAACGGTTTCTATATTTTTGTGATTGATGAAACCGAGCGGAAAAAGACCGAAGAAGCGCTGCGCAATCTCAACGAGACACTCGAGGAACGGGTCAGCGCCCGCACAGAGCAATTGGCGCAGGCCAACCAGCGTTTGCAAAACGAGATGTTCGAGCGTGAGCGTGCCGAAGATGCATTGCGTCACGCGCAGAAAATGGAAGCGGTCGGCCAGCTCACCGGCGGTATCGCCCACGACTTCAACAACATGTTGACCGGCATCATCGGCAGTCTCGACCTGATGCAGCGCTACATCGCCAACGGTCGTGCCGACGAGATTGGTCGTTTTACCGAAGCGGCCGTGTCCTCGGCGAATCGAGCGGCAGCGCTGACCCATCGGTTGCTGGCGTTCTCCCGGCGTCAGTCGCTGGATCGCAAGAAACTGGATGTCAACGAACTGGTGCATTCGCTTGAAGACCTGATTCGCCGCACCAAAGGCGATCCGATCGAGCTCGAACTGCGTCTGACCGACAATGCCTGGCCGGTCAGCACCGATGTCAGCCAATTGGAAAACGCCCTGCTCAATCTGGTGATCAACGCTCGCGATGCGATGCCCGAGGGCGGCAAACTGCTGATCGAAACGGCCAACGTTTACCTCGATGGCAGCGACATCACCACGCTGGAACCGGTCAAGGCCGGCGATTACCTGATGCTCGCGGTCAGCGACAACGGCACCGGCATGACGCCATCCGTGCGCTCGAAAGCGTTCGATCCGTTCTTCACCACCAAACCGATTGGTCAAGGCACGGGGTTGGGGCTGTCGATGATTTACGGGTTTGCCCAGCAATCGGGCGGCCATGTCAGCCTCGACAGCGTGCCGGGTCAAGGCACGTGTGTGCGTTTGTATCTGCCGCGACTGAAAACACCCGAACTGCAAGCCGCCGAAGTTGAACCGGTGAGCGTTACGCCCCCCACGGCCAGCGGCGAGACCGTGATGGTGGTCGAGGATGACCCGGCGGTGCGCATGCTGGTGCTCGATCTGTTGAAAGAGTTGGGTTATCGCGGGTATGAAGCGCAAGACGCGACGTCCGCCCTGCCCTTGCTGGAATCCGACTCGCGCATTGACCTGCTGGTGACCGATGTCGGCCTGCCGGGCATGAACGGTCGACAACTGGCGGAGATTGCTCGTCAGCATCGCCCCGGTCTAAAGGTGTTGTTCATGACCGGCTACGCGCAAAAAGCCGCCGAGCGTCAGGGCTTTCTTGAGGACGGTATGGACATGGTCGCCAAACCGTTTGCGTTGCAACTGCTGGCCAGCAAGATCCGCACGATGCTCAGCCAAACTCCGTGACTTGAGGCATAATCCGCGCCCCGCCGTCACCCCGTTATCAGGTACCGCACGATGAAAGCCCAAGCCCGCCACATTCTGGTGAAAACCGCCGAAGAGGCCGAACAGCTCAAACAACGCATCGCCAAGGGTGAAGCGTTTGATGTGCTGGCGAAAAAATTCTCGACCTGCCCGTCCGGCAAGCGCGGCGGGGATCTGGGGGAAGTACGGCCGGGGCAGATGGTCGGCGCGATTGATGCGGTGATCTTCAAGAAGCCGCTGCGCACGGTGCATGGGCCGATCAAGAGCAAGTTCGGGTATCACTTGGTGCAGGTTTTTTACCGCGATTGATCAACTCCCGTAGGAGCTGCCGAAGGCTGCGATGTGTTGATCTTGCTTGCCAGTCAAAAATCAAAAGATCGCAGCCTTCGGCAGCTCCTATAGGGGATGTGTTTCAGTCTTTGGGAATCAGTGCACCTGGAACTTGAATGACTCGGCTGGCCAATTGATGCCCGGCCCGCGCGGCCTCTTCAGGACTGTCGCCCATCAACCGCGCCGCCAGATACGCCGCACTGAACGAATCCCCCGCCGCCGTCGTATCCACGACTTTCTCGACTTTTTGCGCAGGCACTTCAAACACCTCGCCCTCGCAGCGAATCAGGCACGCCTCAGCGCCCCGTTTGAGCACCACTTCCGGCGTACCGATTTGCGCGTACGTGGCGAACACCTCATCGCAATCAGCAAAACCAAACAGCGCCTGTTCGTCATCCACCGTCAGCAAGGCCAGGTCAACGTACGGCAGGACACTGCGATACGCCGCGCGTGCAGCGTCCACCGACGCCCATAAACGTGGACGGTAGTTGTTGTCGAAAACGATCCGCGCATCACGTTGGCGGGCTTCGATCAGAGTCTGGATGAGTTTCTCGCGCCCTTGCGCACCGAGCACGGCCAGGGTGATGCCGCTGAAATACAACACGTCGTAATCCGGCAGCGCGGCCAGAATCGGCTCGGCGGCCGGCGTGGTGAAGCAATCGCGGACGGCCGCTTCGTTGCGCCAGTAGAGGAAACGGCGTTCGCCATTGGCGTCGGTCTGGATGCAATACAGGCCCGGCAGGCGACCTGGCAGGCGTTGCACCATGCCCAGACCAATGCCTTCGTCCGTCCAGATCTGGCACATGGCGTCGCTGAAGCTGTCATCGCCGAGCGCGGTGACGTAGTCGACTTGCGCTTTGTCGCCCAGGGCTCGGGACAGGTAGACAGCGGTGTTCAAGGTGTCGCCGCCGAAGCTTTGCTGGAGGCTGCCGTCGGCGCGCTGCTGGAGCTCGATCATGCATTCGCCGATCAGGGCGATGCGTGGGGTGTTGGGGCCCAATGGGCTTAGGGTGTTCATGTTGGCGGTGTCTCTGGTCGTTCGATGGTGTTTGGGCGGGCCTCTTCGCGAGCAAGCCCGCTCCCACGGTTTGAATGCATTCCAAAAAGTGGGAGCGAGCCTGCTCGCGAATGGCCGCGACGCGGTCTTGAGCCTTAGAAACAGGTCTCCATGCTCTCGATCACCGTCAACTGCTCATCCACCAGCAAACCGGTGCGCCACTTGTCGAACGTCAGGCACGGGTGCGAGGTGCCGAAAGAAATGATGTCGCCGACGCGCAGTTCAACGCCTGGCGCTACGGTCATGAAGGCGTGCTGATCCATCACCGCCGTCACCTTGCACGCACCGACATCATCGCCCACCGCTGGTACAACTCCAGCCTTGTAACGCAACAACGGCACCGGCAAACCGGCGTCATAAGCCACATCACGCTTGCCCAGCGCGATCACCGCAAACCCCGGCTCCGGCAGCGATTGTACGTGTGCCCAGACTTCCAGCGCGGGACGCAAACCTTCGTGCAGATCACTGCGACGATCGAGCACGCAGCACTGCGCTTCTTTATAGATGCCGTGGTCATGCGCGACGTAACTGCCCGGGCGCAACACGCTGAGGAAACGTCCGGCAGCGTTCTGCGCTTCGAACGACTCAGCGATCAAGTCGTACCACGCCGAACCCGAGGCAGTGATGATCGGCTGCGGAATCGCGAACGCGCCGCTGTCCTGTAACTGCACTGCCAGGCGCACCAGCGACGCGGCGAACTCACGAATGCCGCTGACCGCGTGATCACCGTGAATCACCCCTTCGTAACCTTCAATGCCGGTCAGGGCCAGTGCCGGTTGTGCATTGATCGCCTTGGCCAGCTCGATCACTTCCTGCTCGCTGCGGCAGCCGCAACGGCCACCGACCACGCCGTACTCAATCATCACGTTCAGCTTCACGCCGCGCGAGGCGAAGTAGGCGCCGAGATCGGCGACGTTGTCCGGGTGATCGACCATGCAGTAGAAATCGAACGACGGATCGGTCAGCAGATCGGCAATCAACGCCATGTTTGGCGTGCCGACCAACTGGTTGGCCATCAGCACCCGGCGCACGCCGTGGGTGTAAGCGGCGCGGGTCTGGGTCGCGCTGGCGAGGGTAATGCCCCATGCGCCGGCGTCCAGCTGACGCTTGAACAGCGCCGGGGTCATGCTGGTTTTGCCGTGGGGCGCGAGTTCGGCGCCGCTGTCGCTGACGAATTTCTGCATCCAGCGAATGTTGTGTTCCAGCGCTTCGCGGTGCAGCACCAGCGCGGGCAGGCTGACGTCACGCGCCAGATGGGCACCGATGGCCGCATCACCTTTATCTACAGCAGAATTGATGACAGTCGTCATGGTCGAACTCCTCACATTCGCGGCTGCAGGCAGCCGCGTTTATTCGTTGATTCGTCGGGCGAGGCTGTTAGCGCTCTCGATCAGCACCCGGCGATAGTCGTTGTAATTGTTTTTCGCATCGGCCCGAGGGGCGACGATGCACAGCGTACAAATCGCCACGCCTTGCGCGTCTTTGACGGGCGCGGCGAAACAATGGGTGAAGGTGTCGGCAACGCTGTCGAACGAAAAGAATCCGTCGATGCCGGCCTGACGGATCTGCGCCAGAAACAGCTCGATCGGCAAACGCTCGCCGTCGGGCAGGATGTAATCGTCTTCGTCGATCAGGTCGATGATCTGCTGATCGCTTAAATGCGCGAGCAGCAGACGGCCGGAAGCCGTCCATGGGATGGGCGCGTTTTCGCCGATGTCGGAAGAAATGCGGAAATGTCGCTCACCCTCCTTCATCAATGCCACGGTGTATTTGCGCCCGTTGAGCAGGCACATCTGCGCGGTTTCATGGGTCTGGCTGACGATCTCCTGCAAGGCGTGATCGGCCTCGCGACTGAGGTCGAAATGACGCAAATGCGCCTGGCCGAGGAAGTACAGCTGCCGGCCGAGATAGACGTGACCGTCCTTGCCCACCGGTTCCAGAATCCGTCGCTCGAGTAACGAAGCAACCAGTTCGTAGACCGTGGATTTCGGGCTGCCGATGCCGTTGGCGATGTCATTCGGGCGCAGCGGCTGGCCGATTTCCTTGAGGAAGTCGAGGATATCGAACGCCCGATCCAGACCGCGGGCCCGGCGTTTGATGGTGTCTTCGGTCATTTCAGTGGTTTCCCATTCAAAGTCGCCGGGAGTTTACCGCTAATGATCGTTCCCATGCTCCGCGTGGGAATGAAGCCCCGGACGCTCTGCGTCCCTTGGAACGCGGAGCGTTCCGTGAGGCATTCCCACGCAGAGCGTGGGAACGATCATGGCGTTGATCAGGCCTTCTTCTTGTACGCAATGCAGTCGATCTCGACCTTGCAATCAACCATCATGCTCGCCTGCACACAGGCCCGCGCTGGTGCGTGCTCAGGCTTGAAGTACTCACCAAAGACCTTATTGAAACTGCTGAAATCCCGTGGATCGTCCAGCCACACGCCGGCGCGCACGACATCTTCCAGGCCATAACCGGCCTCTTCGAGAATCGCGATCAGGTTCTTCATGGTCTGGTGAGTCTGCTCGACGATGCCGCCAACAATAATCTCGCCATCCACCGCCGGCACCTGACCGGACACGTGCAGCCAGCCATCGGCTTCAACGGCGCGGGCGAATGGGCGTGGCTGGCCACCAGCGGCGGTGCTGCCGGTGCCGTATCGAGTAATGCTCATGGGTGTTTCTCCTGGTTACAAAAGTGAATATCTAAAACCGCGTGCTTTTCAGAAACTCAGCCAGACGCGGCGATTGCGGGCGTTCGAACAGCTCCTTGGGAGGCCCCTGCTCTTCGATTCGCCCCTGATTCATGAATACGATTTTGTCCGAGACCTCGAAGGCGAAACGCATTTCGTGGGTCACCAACAACATGGTCATGCCGTCCTCGGCCAGGCCCTTGATCACGTTGAGCACTTCGCCGACCAGTTCCGGGTCGAGGGCTGAGGTGACTTCGTCAAACAGCATCAGACTCGGGTTCATCGCAATGGCCCGGGCGATCGCCACACGCTGTTGCTGTCCGCCGGACAACTGGCCGGGAAAGTGATTGCGCCGCTCCAGCAAGCCAACGCGATCAAGCCATTTCTCGGCGAGTACCACGGCTTCGTCCTTATGCATCTTCTTGACTTTGAGCAGGCCAAGGGTGACGTTCTGCAAAGCCGTAAGGTGCGGAAACAGGTTGAATTGCTGGAACGCCATGCCGGTCATCGCACGATGACGAGCGATGACTTTTTCCGCGTGACGCACGCGTTTGCCGTTGCTTTCGTCGTAGCCGATCGATTCGCCGTCGAGCAGGATCTGCCCGCCCTGAAACTCTTCGAGCATGTTCACGCAACGCAGCAACGTGGTTTTGCCCGAGCCGCTGGAGCCGATCAACGTGACCACGTTGCCGCGCTGCATGCTCAGGTCGACACCCTTGAGCACTTCGACCGCGCCGTATTGTTTGTGCAGGCCACGAATATCCAGCAGCGGCTGGCCGTTCTGAAGGTTGGAAACTGGAGCTTCAATCATGGCAAGGCCACCCGCTTTTCAATATGCCGGCCGAGTAACTCGATGCCGTAGTTGATGACGAAGAACAGAAAACCGGCGAACAGGTAAAACTCCAGGGTCATGAACGTCCGGGCAATGACCTGTTGCGTGCTGAGCAGCAACTCAGCGACGCCGATCACCGAGAGCAAGGTCGACGCCTTGACGATTTCCGTGGACGAGTTGACCCAGGTCGGCAGGATCTGCCGCAATGCCTGAGGCAACAATACGTAGGCAAGGGACTGATAAAACGTCAGACCAATCGCCTGGCTCGCTTCCATCTGCCCACGGGGCAACGCTTGCAGTGCACCGCGAACGATTTCGGCAACGTGCGAGCCGCAAAACAGCGTCAGGCCCAACGCACCCGCCTGAAACGCACTGATTTGCCAACCCAGCGCCGGCGCCATATAGAAGCAGGCCAACACCAGCACAAACACCGGCGTACCGCGAATCAGATCGACGTAGAAACGGAATGGTGCGCGCATCCAGAACTTGCCGTAGGTCAGCACCAGACCGGTGACAACGCCGAGTATCGTGCCGAACAAAATCGCCAGCGCCGACACTTGCACACTGGTCAGAAAGCCCTGCAGCAACGTCTCGCGGGCAATCCACAACTCGTTTAACCAACTGGGAGATTCGTACATCGCAGCCTCCTATCGGCGAATCGCCAGACGCTGCTCGAGGTAACGCAGCAGCATGGCAATGAGGTAACAGGCCGCGACATACAACGCCGTGGTCACCAGCCAGGTTTCGATCACCCGGTAGCTTTCGACGTTGATCTTGCGCGCGTAATAGGTCAGCTCCGGCACCGCAATCGCAGCGGCCAGCGAGGTGTCCTTGAACAGTGAAATGAAGTTGTTCGACAGCGCCGGCAAGACATTGCGCAACATGACCGGCACTGTGACGTAGGCCTTGACCTGCCACTCACCGAGACCAATCGCCAACCCGGCCTCACGCTGCCCTTTGGGAATGCTCAGCAAGCCACCACGGAACACCTCGGTCAGATAGGCCCCGGCATACAACGAGAGCGTGATGATGAACGACGGGATCTTGTCCAGACGAATCCCGAGGCTCGGCAGTGCGAAGTAAATCAACAGAATCAACACCAGAATCGGCGTGTTACGCACCACCGTGACGTACACCGAAGCCAGCACCCGCAAGGCGCGATGCTTTGACAGCAACGCAAACGCCATCAGCAGGCCGATCACGCAGCCGATGGCGATCGACACCAACGCCAGTTCGAGGCCCAGACCGAGCCCCGCGAGCAAGGTGTCGAAATCGCGCCACACGGCGGCAAAGTTCAACTGATAGTTCATGGTCAGCAGTACCTTGAGCGGGGCGACGTGCATCGCCCCACTCTTCCTTCAGCAATTTGGAAACGTCGCGAGCGAAGAAAAGACAAGGCGAAAACAGGCGAAAAAGCGGAGTTGACGTCAGTCAATGAGCATTTTGAGGCTGTTTTCAACGCAGTATTTTCGAGCGCAGCAGTTTTCATTTGAATTCGACGGGGAAACCGATCGCTGGGGAAGGCAGATCTACACCGAACCACTGCTTGAACGACGCGGCGTAAGTCGGGAATTCAACGCCGGTCATGGCCTCATGCAACGTGGTGTTGACGAAGTTCAGCCAGTCCTGATCGCCACGTTTGACGGCGCAGGCGTAGGTTTGCGGGCTCCACGCATAGGTCGGGCTGCGGTAGCGGCCAGGGTTCTGCACCATCAGGTATTTGACCGAAGACTGGTCGGTGGCGGCGGCATCGGCGCGGCCGGAGTTCACTGCCTGATACATCAGATCGACGCTGTCGTACTGATCGACCTTGGCTTTGGGCAGCGCCTGGTGCACCAATTCTTCGGCGTAGACGTTTTGCAGCACGGCCACGGTCACGCTGTCGCCAGCGGCTTGCAGGTCTTCAATTTCCTTGTACTTGCTGTTGTTCGGCAACAACAGGCCGACGCCTTCGCGGTAGTACGGCAGCGTGAACGCCACTTGCTGAGCGCGGCTGGCAGTCACGGTGATGAACTGGCAGCTCATGTCGACCTTGTCGGTGAGCAGATTGGGAATCCGCGCATCGGACGACTGCACCACGAACTCGACTTTGCTCGGGTCGTTGAAAAGACCTTTGGCCACCATCCTGGCGATGTCGATATCAAATCCCTGCAACTTGCCGTCCGCGCCCTGAAAGTGCCACGGCGCGTTGGTGCTGCCGGTGCCCACGATCAATTTGCCACGGGCGAGAACACTGTCGAGCTTGCTGTCGGCCGCCTGGGCCAGACCCATGACGGTGGATGAAGCTGCAAGAACAAAAACACACGCTTTAAAAAAGGAAGGACGGCGATGCATGGCAAGGACTCCAGATCTGTGTTTATTCCGCTATACCGGAACACGGTTTGTTACTACGGAATAGACAGCAGAAAGTGTGCCACAGGAATCACAAGGAATCTGCAATGGATTGAAATGTTTTTTGAATCAAAGGGATGGGTGAAGTGTGGGAAGTGAAGTTATCAAAGCGATTTGATTGTCGGCGCTACCGTTGGCTACGAGGCGCGGGTAGCAGGTTCCCAATTCAGATAAGAATGCGCTGATTCAGTGCAGCGAAAAATCCGCTTTAACGTTGATTCAACGCTTTGCCGCGTTATCGTAAACCTCTCCACGTGCTCTTTTACCGACCGCTATCACTGTCACGATTAACACTTCGTCTCTTACGCGGTAGACCAATCGATAACCCGCGCTGCGAAGCTTGATTTTATAAGCATTGCCTAAACCCTTGAGTCGATCAGCTGAAACATGGGGGTGACGGAGCCGTTCCGTGAGCTTTTTTTTAAACTGCTCCCTAAGGCTAGCATCCAGCCGATTCCATTCCTTCAACGCCTGTATGGAAAATTCCAGCTCATAGGTCATCAATTGAAACCTTGATGGTGGGGTCGTTTTCCCTTTCCTTGCAGAGCGCAATCAGTTCCAGATCTTCGAGACGCGTCATCATTGCCTCGTACTCTTTTGCCGGCACGCAATAAAACGCCGGCTCGTTTCGGTTGAGAATTGCTACGGACTGCCCTCCCCCAGCAGCCACGGTACCCATCGGATTTTTTTTCAATTCAGAGATGCTCGCTACCACGTTAGAAAGAACGATATGTGCCATGAGGGTGCTCCTAGGAGTGCTTTGATTGGTACTAAAAATAGCACTCCCGAGAGCTCATGACTCCTACCTATTTGAAGGTACCACGCGGATTACTCGGACGTTTCTGCGTGCTCTGTAAGGGCGCTCTACCGCATTGGTGAGAGAAATCCGCTATGTGGTGATCTCCGCCGGCGTTTCGTACACAAGGCATATTCAAACCTTTCAAATATCTCTTGGAACACATGGCGTCACCTGTTTACGCGATCCGCAGTCGTTCAGCGCACCATTTCTGTGCACGCTTCGGGAACTTTTCCCGAAAGTGCCACCTAAGAGCCATCAACCGATGGCACTTTCGTTCCAAATGATCGGTATCAATCTAGCGTCGGTCTGGATTGGACAAGCTCCCATCCGGCTGCTTTCCTTTATTTCTCAGTAAGAGAACACACGCTGCTGGCCTTCTGATCTCAGCGTTGTCATGTCCCAGGAGGGGTCAATGTCTTTTAACGTCATGATGGTTTTCGGTACTCGCCCGGAGGCCATAAAAATGGCCCCGCTTGCTCGGGTTCTGCGCCAGTGGCCCGACATCCAACTGAATATCTGCTCCACCGGCCAGCATCGCGAGATGCTCACGCAGGTGCTGGACGCCTTTGAGTTGACGGTCGATGACGACCTGCACGTTATGACTCAAGGCCAAACCCTTAATGGGCTGTCTCAGAATCTGTTGGCTCAACTCGATCAAGCCTACGAGCGGGTCAAACCCGACATTGTGCTGGTACACGGCGATACCACCACCAGTTTTATCGCCGCCCTCGCCGCGTTCAATCGACAACTGCCGATCGGCCACGTCGAAGCGGGTCTGCGTACCGGCAATCTGCGCGCGCCTTGGCCGGAAGAAGCCAACCGCCGTCTGACCGGCGTGATTGCCGATCTGCATTTCCCGCCAACGTCCAAATCTGCGGCCAACCTGCTGCGGGAAGGCGTGCCTGAGGACAACATCGAAATCACCGGCAACACAGTCATCGATGCCTTGCTGTGGATGCGCGAGCACCAGCAGCAAACGCAATGGCTGCCGGCGGCCGATTCGCCGCTGGCCGTGCTCGATAATCAGCGCCGGATTATTCTGATCACCAGCCATCGCCGGGAAAATCTCGGCGGTGGTTTCAACAACATTTGCGAGGCCTTGGCCGAATTGGCCGAACGCTACCCGGACGTGCAGTTCGTCTACCCCGTGCACCTTAATCCGTTGGTGCAGGAAGTCGTCTACGGCATGCTCGCCAATAAACCCAATATTTACCTGGTGCCACCACAGGACTATCCGAACTTCGTCTGGCTGATGGGCCGCGCGCATTTCATCCTCACCGATTCCGGCGGTGTACAGGAGGAAGCCCCGGCCATCGGTAAACCCTTGCTGGTATTGCGCGACGTGACTGAGCGCCCATCGGTATTGGAAAGCGGCACCATGCTGCTGGTCGGCACCGACAAGGCGCGTATCGTCAAGGAAGCCAGTCAATTGCTTGATGACAAAGAAACCTACACGCGTATGAGCCGTGTGCACTTCCCTTACGGCGATGGTCACGCCAGCGAATTGATCGCCACCCGCCTGCACGCCTGGTTGAGCGCACGCTCGGCGGCGGGTAATGGGGTATGAGTCTGGGTTGGGTCGATTTTTTTGCGTATGTACTGTTTGCTCTCAAATATGTGGCGATTGCCCTGGCCCTGCTGATGTTCTTCCTCGGCCTCGATGATCTGTTCATCGACCTTGTGTACTGGGGCCGCAAGCTGATCCGGCGCTGGCGGATCTACGATAAATTCGAGCGCGCCGACGAGGAACGGCTGTACGCGATTGCCGAGAAACCGCTGGCGATCATGGTGCCCGCGTGGAATGAAGTCGGGGTGGTCGGCGAAATGGCGCGTCTGGCCGCCTCGACCATCGATTACGAGAACTACCAGATTTTCGTCGGCACCTACCCCAACGACGCCGAGACCCAAGCGGATGTCGATGCGGTCTGCCAGCACTATCCCAACGTGCACAAAGTGGTCTGCGCCCGCCCCGGCCCGACCAGCAAGGCCGACTGCCTGAACAACATCATCGACGCCATTCTGCGATTCGAGAGCGAAGCGAAAATCCAGTTCGCCGGGTTCATCCTGCATGACGCCGAAGACGTGATTTCACCGATGGAATTGCGCCTCTACAACTATCTGCTGCCGAACAAGGATCTGATCCAGATCCCGGTTTATCCGTACGCGCCGGAATGGAAAGGCTTTACCGCCGGCCATTACGTTGACGAGTTCGCCGAAAACCACGGCAAGGACGTTATCGTCCGCGAAGCCCTGACCGGTCAGGTGCCGAGCGCGGGTGTCGGTACGTGCTTCAGCCGCAAAGCGATCAGCGCCCTGCTCGAAGACGGCGACGGCATTGCCTTCGATGTTCAGAGTCTCACCGAGGACTATGACATCGGCTTCCGCCTCAAACAAAAAGGCATGAAGTGCATTTTCGCCCGTTACTCGGTGAGCGATCCGAAACTGGCGCTGGAACAGCCGTGGGCATTCGGCATGAACCGCGAGTTCTCCCAAGTGATCTGCGTGCGCGAGCATTTCCCGCGCGACTTGCAGCACGCGATCCGGCAGAAATCGCGCTGGATTGTCGGCATCGTGTTTCAGGGCACCAAAAACCTCGGCTGGAGCACCGGCCTGCTCGACTATTTCCTGTGGCGCGATCGCCGCGGCTTGATCGCTTATATGCTCAGTTTTCTGGTCAATCTGTTGTTCGCAGTGCTGCTGGTCATGTGGCTGGTGACGGTGATTTCTCCGGACTCCTGGCGCTACCCGTCGATTCTTTCCGACAGTTCATTACTGCCGGTGCTGCTCTGGCTTAACGGTTTCATGCTGCTCAATCGTTTGTTCCAGCGCGGCTGGTTCGTGACCCGCTATTACGGTCTGGTTGAAGGCCTGCTGTCGGCGCCACGGATGATGTGGAGTAACTTCGTCAACTTCTTCGCCAACCTGCGCGCGCTGCGTCAAGTCATGGAAATGGGCGACTCACGCCGCGTTGCCTGGGACAAGACCACCCACGAATTCCCTGCGCTGACCAGGGCACAACGCGTACCGCTGGGGCATCGTCTGGTCGAGAAAGGTTTGATTACCGAAGAACAACTGGAAGCCGCCATTACCAGTCCAGTTCGTCGCCGACTCGGTCGAGAATTGTTACTGCGTGGGTACATCGACAGCACGCAACTGGTGCAGGCACTGGCCGAGCAGCTTGATCTGGAATGGGCGCCACTCAACCCGTTCAAACTCGATAAGCGCCTGATTGAAGCCTTGCCGCGCCGCATCGCCTCGCACTACGGCGTTCTGCCCGTGGCCGAGGAAGGCGAAACATTGGTGCTTGCCTCCGAAGGTCCGGTCAGTCAGGTCTCTCTCGGCGCTATCAGTCGACAATTAAAGCGTCCGGTGCGTAGCCGTCTGGCACCGCAAGGCCGTGTGACTCTGGGGATTCGTTACTGGTACGCCAGCCCCCGTCAGAATGAGGAAGTGCGTCATATGCTCCAAGTGCTTGAACGTCATCAAGACGATGAAGCCTTGCTCGAACGCGTCAGCCGCCATCAGGTGTTGCTGGGCAACCTGTTGCAAGTTCGCGGCATGGTGCCGCCCACCCTGTTCAATCAGACGCTGATCGATTTCGATGCTGAAAACATGTCGCTCGGCGAGCACCTGATTGACCGAGGCATGATTACCCGGGAAGTACTCGAACAGGCGCTGGCGGATCAAACCAGTGAACAACAAGCGGCTTACCGCATTGTCCGGGAGGTCGCATGAAGCCTGTTTACCGTCACTCCCTGATGATGGGGAGCCTGTTGCTTGGTCTGAGTAGCGCGTACCCACTGCAAGCCGCACCGTTGAGCGATTTTGAACAGTTTCGCAGTTACCCCTTCATGGATCGCAGTTATCGCGAGGCCAAAAAAGGTAACTGGAAGGAAGTCGAACGGCTGATGCGCCACCTGTTGGAAAAGGTGCCGAAAAACGACGAAGCGCGCGCAATGCTGGTCGAGTCGCTGGCCAAGCAACGCCGCTATAAAGACGCGGTGCAAGCGTTGCCGAACGAGAACAGCGAAGCGGTGCTTGATCTGCGTCTGACCTGGATCGAACAGGATCCACCGAGCAGTGCCCAGGTCGAGCAATGGCTGGCCACCAGCAGCCTCAACGACCGCGTGCGGTTGTGGCAGGCCTACAGTTTGAGTCTGGCCAAATTTGGGGGGGCCGCGAAAGCCCATGACTGGCTGGCCCATCTCTCACCCAAGGGCGACGACAACATCCTGCGTCTGGCACGCTCGAACTGGTCCGAGCAATTGCGCGACTGGAGCGGCACCATCGACGAACTGGCACCGCTGGCGGCGCGTAACCAGTTGAATGCCGAAGGCTGGCAACGTCTGGCCAATGCCTACGTGCAACGTCTCGACGAAAAGCCTCTGCAGCAGTTATTGCAACAAGCGCCCACGCCTGAGGCGGCGCGCAAGGTGCGTCTGGCGATGGTCGATCGCGCCATCGCTATGGGGCACGCGCAGCAGGCACAACGCTGGTTGCAGTCGTTGCCTGCCTCTGATCTGGCGGATCCGGCGCAGCGTCAGCGTCTGTGGGAATTGGCACGGCAAACCGACGACGTGCCGACCGTGCAACGGTTGAGTAATGACTTGCAGCGTCCCTGTCTGGAAACGGTGGACTGGCTGTCGCGTCACGACCCGGAAGCCGCGCTCGTGCAATTACATGCTTGCCAACCGACGGATGATCCGCAGGCGTGGCTGGTTCTCGCCCAACGCCTGCAAGCCACTGACCTGCTGCAAAGCACGCCACTGCCGCCGCCATGGGAAAGCCAACGACAGGCGCAATTGCTTGGCATCTGGGAGGAACAAGGGGAAAGCAGCAAAGTCATGGTCTGGCTCGCCGGGCAGACGCAAACCCCTGCAGTGGTCAAACGTCGCGCCGAACTGGCACAGAACATGGGGCGCCGCACAGAAGAACAAACCCTGTGGGAATACCATTACCGCCAGACCGGTAATCTTGCCTCGCTGAATCAAGCCAGTTTTCTCGCGCTCCAGAGCGGTGATCGCCTGCACGCTCAGCAATTGCTGGAAAAAGCTTATGACCGTCACGCCGGGCGTCTGCCAGCCACGGCGCTGCAGCGTTTGGCCGGTATTTACGCATCATCGAAAGACACCACCCCGGCGCAACAGCAACGCATGGCGTCGTTGATCGCCCATATCGACGGCCCTGCGCGCGGACAATTGCTCGCCCAACTGGCGGAAAAAGGTCAATGCGATGTCGTGCAACAAGCCATCGGCAACCACCCGCTGGCCATCGGTGACTACCGCGCCCTCGGCCGCTGCGCGATGCCCGATCGCCCCGGCGAAGCGGTGGTGTATTACCAGCAAGCGGAAAAGCTCGGCGACCGCAGCAGTCGTTTGCCGTTGGCTTATGCGCTCGAAGCCGCCGGGGATTCCGCAGGTGCCTTGGCGATCTGGCGCAGCCTGTCCACAGCCGAACTGAGTGACAACGCCCGCCTGACCGCCAGTCGCAGCGCACTGAATGCCGGTGACAGCCAGATGGCCGAACGTTTCTGGCAACAAAGCAGTGCACGCGGCGCCAACGAATGGGCGTTGGGTGCAGCGATTGCCGATGCGCGCAACGATCATGTGCAGGCATTGGAACGCCAGCGCCAGGCGTTGCTGCAAGCGCCGGATGCCGAGCATTTTTATGCCGCCTCGGTCACCGCGCAAAAAGCCGGGGACTTGCCGCAAAGTACTGCGTGGCTGGCTGAAGCGGTAAAACGCGATCCACAAAATCCGCGTTATCGTGCCGATTTCGGCATGCGTTTGTCTGGCGCGCAAACCCGCGAGGAACGCGCGAAAGCGATCCCGTATCTGCAACAAGCCACCCGCGACTTCCCGGAAGATTATCGTCTGGGCGAAACACTGGCCTGGCGTTACGACGAAGTTGCGGACAGCGCCTCCGCGCGCAAAGAACTGCGCCGCGTGATCGATCTGGAACAGAACCCGGTGGCGGCGGATGACGACGAAGGCAGCATGGAAGCCCGTCGATACCGTCAGCGGCGCGCTCATGAAGCCCTGTCACGCCGCGACAACTTCACCATTGCCAGCACGTGGTCGCCAGCCGGGGTATCAACCAACGACTTTCTGCGTCCCGACAATAACGAAGACAGCAAACGTGTCGCGCAGTCGCAAAACGTGCAGGTTGCGATGTGGGATCACGCGTTGGGTGAAGAACCAAGTCGCGCCGGCAGTACGTTATCGGTGTACGGCAGAGCGTTGCTGGGCGGTACTGGCCGATCCAGTTACGCAGAGTCCTTCGCCACCGGCGTGGGCCTGCGCTACAAACCGTGGGGCACGGCAAACATCAACTTCTACGCCGAAATCTATAAGCAGACCGGTGTCAGCGATGACGGCAGCGGAGGCATGCGTCTGGGTGAATTCTTCAACCCCGGAAAAGTCTGGGATCAGGGGCATGACTACGACCGCTTTGGGCGTACCAGCACCGACTACCTGCTACGCGCCACTGCCTCGTTCCTCGATCAGGGCAAGTACCGCAACGATTGGCGCGTCGACGAAAGTGAATGGGATGAACGTTTCCTCTACCTCGACGCCGCCTGGTGGACCAAGGCAGGCGATCACCAGTGGTTGTCACGGTTCCAGCAAGGCCACACGTGGAAGCTGCCGTTCAATGGTGCGCAAACGATCATGCCGTATGGCTTCCTTGAATTCGCCAGCCAGGACCCGAGCAATGACTGGCGTCAGGATCTGCGCACCGGCGTCGGTGTGCGCTGGCAATGGTGGTACGACGATGACCGCTATAACGCTTACCGCTCGAAACTGACGGTGCGCACCGAGTACCAGCAGTCGCTGGGCGGCAATTTGTATGAAGGCGGCAATGGTGTGCTGCTAGGCGTGGAGTGGAATTTCTGATGGCTCGCTGGATAGTGTTTTTTTGCTTGCTGCTCAGCGCCGTGGTCGTGCGTGCCGACGAGCGTGTGTTCTACCAACCGTTGAATGTCGATGCCAATCTCAGCCAGACGCAATGGCAAAAAATCTGGCAAGACAGCGCAAAGCAAGGCGCACACACGCTGATCGTGCAATGGACCGCGTATGGTGATTCGGACTTCGGCGGTGCCCATGGCTGGCTCGCCAACAGCTTGAAACTGGCGCAGCAGCAAGGCCTGCAACTGGTACTGGGGCTGAAGATGGACCCGGCCTACTATCAACGCATCGATGAACTCGACAGCGCCGGCCTCGCCACTTATTGGCAGGCGCAACTCGGCCAGTCACTTGCGCAACAGCAAAAGCTGCGCAAGGACTGGCAGTTGCCGGTCACCGGCTGGTACCTGCCGCTGGAACTCGATGACCTGCACTTTCTTGCCGCAGACCGCCGGGCGACTTTGCATCGTCAACTGACTGATCTTGCCGGCAAACTGGATGCCCCGCTGCATGTCAGCGCGTTCAGCGCCGGCAAACTCGCGCCGACAATCAATGCCAAATGGTTGGGCGATCTGGCTTCTGTCGGGGTTCAAGTCTGGTGGCAGGACGGTGCCGGCACCGCGCGTCTGACGCCTGTGGTGCGCAACGGTTACGCCAGCGCACTGCCCTGCTCGGTCGGGATCGTGCGGGAGGCGTTCCGCCAGGTCAGTCGCGACGGCCAGCCATTTCGTGCCGAGCCAAGCGCGCCCGACGTGACGCCTGCCGGTTGTCACCCAAGCGCAGTATTTTCCCTGCGTTACCGCCCGTGGGGCCAGGTAATCCTCGACAACCAGCGCAGACACCAGGGCGGCGATGTACAAAATCATTGAAGACCAAGTCCTGACAAAAACGGCGCCAGCAGCCGTGCGCGCCGAGTTCGTCCAACACGAATTCGAGCGTCTGCACCGCTTCAGTGTGCTGATCTTCGCCACCAGCACCTGCATGTGGCTGGTGTTTGATCTGATCGTCAGTTTCCTCGGCGGCCAGGGTTTCACCTGGCGGTCAATGGTTTTCCTGCTGATGTTCTCGATTCTGACGGTCGTGCTGGGCTTCACGCGCAAGGCGCGCCATTTCGATGGGCTAACCGTGCTGTTCGTGCTCGGTCTCGCCGTTGGTGTCCGGCTTATCGTCTACGGCGTGCCGGACATCATCCAGAGTTCCTGGCTGGTGCTGGCCGCTGCCAGCATGCTGTACAGCATCTCGGTGCTACCACTGAGTCGCGTGGCGTTTTTTCTCGTGCAACTGATCATCTGGGTGCTGCTCAATCCGTTCATCAATACCAGCATCAGCCTGTTTGAGCTACGTGGTGTCATGACGGCCTGCTACAGCGTGTTTCTGTGTGTGCTGACGATCTACACCTTCCTCAAACTGCGCGAGGCCAAGCTCTACAACTACATCATGGCGCGGCTGTTGCTGGATCAGGCTTACAACGACCCCCTCACTGAAATTCCCAACCGCCGCTCTTTCATGACGGTAGCGGAAAAACACCTGCACACAGCGCCTCATGCACACGATCATTATTTGCTGATGATCGACATCGATAATTTCAAGAAAGTGAATGACACCTTTGGGCACGACGTCGGCGATGAAGTGCTCAAGCGCGTTGCCGCCGACATCAAAGCGGTGATGATTGCCCACGACTTTGCCCGTTTGGGCGGTGAGGAGTTCGCCATCTACCTGGCGGATGTCTCCCGTGAGGAGGCCGAAACGCTAGCGGGGGAACTGTGCCGAAGGGTGCGTGAGGAACCGACGAAGCACCCTGTCACGATCAGCATTGGCGTGGCCCGCGTCGAGCATGACGACACGCTCACTCAGGCGCTGATCAAGGCAGATGAGGCGCTGTATGAGTCGAAGCATACCGGCAAGGATCGTTACACCTTTCACCACTGGCCCACGGACCGGCCGAAGCGCTGATGAAGGGAATTGAGCAGCTCTGCCACTGGTGCAATGGTCGATTCACGACTAAAACTTCTGCACGTCGCAATTAATAAGGAAGTTCCGAATGAGGCCCACTCACTCACTGATGATTCTTGCGTTGGCCGGTACTGCCGGGCAAGCGCTGGCAGGTGGTATTCAGCTGTATGAAGCGGGTCAGGAAGGCGCCGGACTGGCCAATGCCGGTTCTGCCGCATTAGCCAGCGACCCGAGCGTGCTGATGAACAACCCGGCAGGGATCGCGGCGCTCAAGGGCACGCAGGTCAGTCTGACCGGTCAGGCGCTGTTTGGCGGGATCAAGTTTGATCGCGATGGCAACAATGACTTCGCCGGCAACGAGGGTGGCAATCCACTGCCGATCCTGCCCGGCACCAGCCTGTTCATCAGTCATGAAGTCAATGACCGCGCCAGTATCGGTTTCGGCATGTACGGCAACTTCGGCCTGAGCGTGAAGTACGACGATGACTGGGCCGGCCGCTATTTCACTCAGGAGGCGAGCCTGATTGGCATCTCGCTGCAGCCGACCTTCGCTTACAAGATCACCGATGACCTTTCGATGGGCATCGGCCCGCGGCTGGTCTACGGCTACTACTACACAAAAATAGCCATCGACAATAACGCGCTCCTGCCCGGCACGCCGTTCCAGCAGGATGGCAACGTGCAATACAAAGACACCGACACCGGCACCGGGATCAACCTCGGCCTGCGATATCAACTGGATCCGCGCACCACCGTGGGCCTGGCGTATACCAGCAAGGTCAAACTGGAATTCAAGGATTCACCCTCGGTGCACGGCATTCGCAATCCGCTGCTCAATTTCGCGTTTTCCCGGGCCAACGTCGACGATCTGGAAATCGACATGAACATCCCGCAAACCGCAACCCTGAGCGTTGCCCACCAGTTGAACGAGCAGTGGACATTATTGGGTTCCGTTGACTGGCAAGACTGGAGCGATTTCGCCGACATCGGCGTTTCGGTGGATACCTCCGGTGGCGACGTGTCGCGTTCGGTCAACCGCAAATATCAGGACACCTGGCACCTGTCCGTCGGTGCGCAAAATCAGCTCACGCCGAAACTGCGCTGGAACATGGGCGTGGGCTACGACAGCTCGGCGGTGAAAGACAAGGATCGCACCGTCGACAACCCGATTGCCGAAGCCTGGCGGCTGGCAACCGGCGTCAGCTATAAGATGACCGAAGACATGGACGTCAACCTTAATTACACGCTGGTGTGGCTGGGTGACATGGATGTTGAACAGACCAAACGCAACGGCCAGACGCTGTCGGGGAGCTACCCCAACGCCCTCCTTCATATCGTTGGCGGCGGCGCGACCTGGCGTTTCTGATCGACATTGGCCGTTGATGAACTAGCCTGTTTGCATGGAGCTTTCAGTTCGCCCGGCACTGCCTTTTGAAGCTCGCCACGAAATAATTCAGTGAACGCTGAATTATTTCGTATCGCCATGTATCTGAACCCAAAGCGCAATGCCATCAAACAGATAGCACCGATTCAGATCAGGTACAGGGAAACCGCCCATGAAATCCAATGAACAAAGCGTCAGTCCAATCAGACTGAAAGACATCACCATTGTCGACGACGCAAAAATGCGCAAAGCGATTACCGCCGCTGCGCTTGGCAACGCCATGGAATGGTTCGACTTTGGCGTGTACGGCTTCGTCGCCTACGTCCTCGGCAAAGTATTTTTCCCCGGCGCCGACCCCGGCACACAGATGATCGCCGCGTTGGCGACGTTCTCCGTGCCCTTCCTCATCCGTCCGCTGGGCGGCCTGTTTTTCGGCAGGTTAGGCGATAAGTACGGGCGACAGAAAGTCCTCGCCGCGACCATCGTGATCATGTCGCTGAGCACCTTCGCCATTGGCTTGATTCCCTCATATGCCTCGATCGGCATCTGGGCGCCGATCCTGCTGTTACTGGCGAAAATGGCCCAAGGCTTCTCGGTTGGCGGTGAATACACCGGCGCCTCGATCTTCGTCGCCGAGTACGCTCCGGATCGCAAACGCGGCTTCCTCGGCAGCTGGCTGGACTTTGGCTCCATCGCCGGTTTTGTTCTCGGTGCCGGTGTCGTCGTGCTGATTTCCTCGACACTCGGCGAAGAGCAATTTGAATCCTGGGGCTGGCGCCTGCCGTTCTTCCTCGCCCTGCCCCTGGGCATGATCGGCCTCTACCTGCGCCACGCACTGGAAGAAACACCGGCATTCCAGCAGCACGTAGAAAAACTCGAACAAGGCGACCGCGAAGGCCTCGCCGATGGCCCGAAAGTCTCGTTCAAGGAAGTCGCCACCAAATACTGGCGTAGTCTGATGACCTGCGTTGGCGTGGTGGTGGTGACCAACGTCACCTACTACATGTTGCTGACGTACATGCCGAGCTACCTGTCGCACAACCTGCACTACAGCGAAAACCGTGGCGTGCTGATCATCATCGCGATTATGGTCGGCATGCTGTTTGTGCAACCGGCGATTGGTTTTATCAGCGACAAGATTGGCCGCAAACCCTTCATCGTCGTCGGCAGTATCGGCCTGTTCATTCTGGCGATTCCGGCGTTCATGCTGATCAACAGCGGCAAGATCGGCCTGATCTTCTCCGGCCTGCTGATGCTCGCAGTGCTGCTCAACTTCTTCATCGGCGTCATGGCCTCGACCCTGCCGGCGATGTTCCCCACGCACATTCGCTATAGCGCTCTGGCCGCGGCTTTCAACATCTCCGTGCTGATCGCCGGTTTGACCCCGACCATCGTCGCCTGGCTGGTCGAAAGCACCAACGATCTGTACATGCCGGCTTACTACCTGATGGTCATCGCCGTGGTCGGCCTGTTCACCGGCGTCACCATGAAAGAAACCGCCAACCAACCCTTGCGCGGCGCGGCCCCGGCGGCTTCGGATCTGGCGGAGGCGAAGGAGCTGTTGAAAGAGCATCACGACAACATTGAGCAGAAAATCGAAGACATCGATGCCGAGATTGCTGAGCTGGAGGCGAAGCGCAAGAACCTGGTGCAGCAGCATCCGCGGATTAATGAGTGAGATCGGCAATCCATTCGTGCTGCGGATGCAATCGTTGTAGATGATCCACCAGCCATTGCCGATCCTCGCCAGAGAGTTTCGGCAATGCGCGGGTGAAATCGCCCTGGTCTTTGGGGCGGGTATTCTTGGCTTTGAACAGCAGCGTGGCGGCGGGTCTCAGGTATGGGATGCCGCTTGCGCTGAGGGCGACCATTTCCGCGCGCGGATAGACAATCGACGTGTCGCGTTTATAGACCCACGACTGCGCACTCCCCGCTTCAAGCATCACATCCACTCGCCAGGCATTGGCCTCGGTATCAAAACCCCACACCTGAAAAATGTCGTCGCCGGGAAGATCATGCTCCGGCAGGCATTCGAACGCGCCGTTTTTGACGGTGTAGAACTTTAGCTCCGATAACGTCTGCCGGAACAATGGGAAATCCTCACGCAGAACTGTGAACTCCAGGTCACTGTGCTCACGGGTTTGCTGCCCGAGCCACAGATCCAGCGCCCATCCGCCGACCACGCACCATGGGCGCGCGAGGTGTTGCAGGCGTTGCGACAAATGTTCAGGCGTCCACGCCAACCATGCGTATTCATCCATGATTCAAAAACTTCCTCATCCATAGAATTTGAAATGTGATCCCCTTGTGGGAGCGGGCTTGCTCGCGAATGCGGTGTGTCATTTACCACATCGGTCTTAGTTTGGTTATTGGGGTTTGGGCTTTTTGTTTTGGGGGCATATCCGTTGCTGCGGTGATGGCTGCTGGCGGTTTCGCTCTTACAGCGAGTCACCTTTTCCAGACGCCGAAAAGGTAACCGAAAAGGCTTGGCCCCGGCGTACGGCACTTCGCTGAGGCTCAGTGTTCCCTCGCTACGGTGTCCATCCGGGGGCATCGCCTACGGTTTGCTGCGCTGCACCTCCTCTCGATGTGTGCGGCTGCGCCGCACGGCGCTGCGCGCCAACCCCGGATGGACACCTACGCTCGGCCTGCCGAAGGGGCTTGAGATCAAAAGCCAGATCAAGATCAAAGGCCCCTCACCCTAGCCCTCTCCCGGAGGGAGAGGGGACTGATCGCATGGATTGGGAGAGGTACGCCGACGTGAAAGACCGAGTCGAACCCAAATTTTGAAAAGCCCACCAATCGGCTCCCTCTCCCTCGGGAGAGGGCTGGGCGGGCGGCGTTCCGATGAGAGGCGAAAACACCACAAAAACCAAAGCCAAGCACGCCCCGCCCTTCACCACTCAATAGGCCGAGTGTCAGCTCGCCTGCTCTTGATCTTGACTCACCGGCCCGTCGGCAGGCTGAGCGGAGGGATTGATCCGGGGTGGGAGCGCAGCGACCGTTTGGCGCAGCCAAACACAGCGAGAGGAGGTGCAGCGAAGCAAACCGTAGGCGCTGCCCCCC
>NZ_JBIVJB010000016.1:0-78015 GCF_044750025.1 Pseudomonas sp. NPDC088885
GCCGACAATCGCCGCTTTGCCACGGCGCCACAGCGGTGCCATCGCGTCACCGCGCCCGGTGACCATCAGGAGACGAAATGACTGAGGAGCGCGTCGAGCATCTGCTCGCCGAAGTACAGGATGAGTTCGGCGTGATTCGCGTGCTGGAAGTGGCCGATTACCGCTTTCTCGAATTCGGCGATGCGATCGAGCAGAGCTGCGTGTTCACCGCTGACCCGAGCTGGCTGGAGTACGACTACACCCGCGCGATGCTGATCGGCGCGTTGTGCCATGAGCAACCGGACAGCGCGCTGTTTCTCGGGTTGGGTGCGGGGACATTGACCCAGGCCTGCCTCAAGTTTCTGCCACTGGAAGATGTTGAAGCCATCGAGTTGCGCCCGGACGTGCCGCGTCTGGCGATCGAATACCTTGGGCTGGATGATGACCCGCGTCTGTACATCCGTGTTGGCGATGCGCTGGAATTGCTGCCGACGGCGGAACCTGCGGATTTGATCTTCGTCGACCTCTACACCGACGTCGGGCCGGGTGTCGGGCACCTGGCCTGGGGTTTTCTCGGTGACTGCCAGAAGCGTTTGAATCCGGGCGGCTGGCTGGTGATCAATCAGTGGGCCACCGATGATGGCCAGCCGTTGGGCGCGGCGCTGTTGCGCGGGCTCTATCACCGGCATTACTGGGAGCTGCCGGTGAAGGAGGGCAATGTGATTCTGCTGGTGCCGGCGGATCTCGATCAGGAACTGGACATGCAGGCGTTGACTGCGCGGGCCGAAGCGCTGGCGCCGCGGTTGGGGTATTCGTTGCAGTCGTTGATCAACGCGATTCGCCCGGCCACCTGAGTTGCCAGTGCTGGCCCCTTCGCGAGCAAGCCCGCTCCCACATTTACAATGCGTTCCCCCTGTGGGAGCGGGCTTGCTCGCGAAGACGGCCTCAAAACCACCACAGCTTCAGATCCCTTTGAATATTCCGGGCCGCCGCTCCACCAGCGACCGCACGCCTTCCTTGGCATCCTCACTCGCCAACAACTTCTTCACCAACGCCGGCAAGCCCTGCGTCGCCGCCGTCTCACCCTCATACCGCGCCTGCCGCGCCGACATCAACGTCGCCTGCACCCCCAACGGCGCCTGTCGCGCGATCCGCTCCGCCAATTCAATCGCCCGAGGCAACAAATCCTCACTGGCCATCACTTCTTGCACCAACCCCAAGCGCAACGCATCGTGCGCATCAAACTCATCGCCGGTCAGCAGCCAGCGCATTGCATTGCCCCAGCCGGCAATCTGTTGAAAACGCAAAGTCGCGCCACCAAAAGGAAAAATCCCACGCTGCACTTCCATTTGCGCGAAGCGGGTGTTGCTCGCGCAAAGATTGATATCCGCCGCCAACATCAGCTCGATCCCGATGGTCAGGCAATAACCCTGCGCCGCGACAATCACCGGTTTGCTTACCCGTGGCCCGACGAAAACACCCCACGGATCGCAACCGCCGGTCGGAACCTGCCAACCTTCGGCCAATGCTGAGCTGGCATTTACCAGATCCAGACCGGCGGTAAAGTGTTCGCCATGGCCGAACACCACCGCTACCCGCGCCTCGCTGTCGGCTTCGAACTCGCCATAGGCCAGGCTCAAGTCGTTGAGCAGGTCGAGGTCGAAAGCATTGCGCTTGGCCGCTCGATCCAGGCCGATCAGGTGGACGTGACCACGACGTTCTCGGCTGACGCGGCCGGCGCAGGGCTGATTCATCGGTAGATCCTCGGGCGGGAAGGGCAGGTGCAGCGACGGAATGCCGCACGTCGGTGAATCGTTTAAGCGTCATCGCCCGCAGGGCCGGGCCTTTGAAAAATAGACCTTGGAACGATTATCCGCAAAACCCCGTTACACAGCGGTGACACACGCATTTTGCCGATAAAAAAAGCTCCCTTTTTGGGCAATTTCCGGTATAGTGCGCGCCGGCCTTTAACCGGGCCGCGTTTAGGTAGCGCAATTCCCCGAAGTCAGCTTCGGCTGCACGTCCGCACTGCGGGCTCTTCCCGGACGATTCTTTTTTTCATTCATTCGTTTTCGCAAATCCCCGCCGACAAAGCAGCCAGGGCGACTCTTGAGTCTCAACACGGCATGCGCAGCTTTGGAGCATGGGTCTTTGCGGATGCACTTAGAGGCAGACCCATGACCCAGGAAACCGGCGGCTTCGCCGCTTTTAATCTTAATCCGAATATTCTTGCAGCCGTCATCGCGACTGGCTACGAAGAACCTTCGGCTATTCAGCAGCAATCGATCCCGATCATCATGGCCGGTCAAGACATGATTGGTCAGGCGCAAACCGGTACGGGTAAAACCGCCGCATTCGCCCTGCCGATCCTGCACCGCATCGATCCTGCCAAGCGCGAGCCGCAAGCCCTGATCCTGGCGCCAACCCGTGAGTTGGCGCTGCAAGTAGCAACCGCTTTCGAAACCTACGCCAAGCAAATGCCAGGCGTTACTGTTGTGGCCGTTTACGGCGGCGCGCCGATGGGCCCGCAACTGAAAGCAATCCGTAATGGCGCACAGATCGTTGTCGCCACCCCGGGCCGTCTGTGCGACCACCTGCGTCGTGACGAAAAAGTCCTGTCGACCGTGAACCACCTGGTTCTCGACGAAGCGGACGAAATGCTCAAACTGGGTTTCATGGACGACCTCGAAGTTATCTTCAAGGCTCTGCCACCGACCCGTCAGACCGTACTGTTCTCGGCCACCTTGCCGCAGTCGATCCGCGCCATTGCCGAACGCCATCTGCGCGATCCGCAACACGTGAAGATCCAGACCAAGACCCAGACCGTTACCGCGATCGAACAGGCTCACCTGTTGGTTCACGCTGACCAGAAGACTTCGGCTGTTCTCAGCTTGCTGGAAGTGGAAGACTTCGACGCTCTGATCATGTTCGTGCGCACCAAGCAAGCGACCCTGGATCTGGCCAGCGCCCTCGACGCCAAAGGCTACAAAGCCGCCGCGTTGAACGGTGACATCGCCCAGAACCAGCGTGAGCGCGTTATCGACTCGCTGAAAGATGGCCGTCTGGACATCGTTGTGGCGACCGACGTTGCTGCTCGTGGTCTGGACGTTCCGCGCATCACTCACGTGTTCAACGTTGACATGCCGTACGATCCAGAGTCCTACGTTCACCGTATCGGTCGTACTGGCCGTGCCGGTCGCGAAGGTCGTGCACTGCTGCTGGTGACTCCACGTGAGCGCCGCATGCTGCAAGTGATCGAGCGTGTAACCGGTCAGAAGGTTGCTGAAGTTCGCCTGCCGGACGCTCAAGCCGTTCTCGATGCGCGCATCAAGAAACTGACCAACAGCCTGTCGCCGCTGGTAGCTGATGCTGAATCGACTCACGGTGAGTTGCTCGATCGTCTGACCGCAGACATCGGCTGCACCCCGCGTGCTCTGGCTGCTGCGCTGTTGCGCAAAGCCACCAACGGTCAAGCGCTGAACCTGGCTGCAATCGAGAAGGAACGCCCACTGGTGCCGAACAATGCACCGCGTGGCGACCGTCCTGAGCGCACTGGCGATCGTCCTGATCGTGGTGACCGCGAGCGTCGCGCGCCAATGCCTCTGGGCGAAGGCCGTGCTCGTTGCCGTACCGCGCTGGGTGCGCGTGACGGTATCGCTGCGAAAAACCTGCTGGGCGCCATCCTCAACGAAGGCGGTCTGGCCCGTGAAGCGATCGGTCGCATCCAGGTGCGTGACAGCTTCAGCCTCGTCGAGCTGCCGGAAGATGGTCTGGACAAACTCCTGACCAAACTGAAGGACACTCGCGTTGCCGGTAAGCAGTTGAAGCTGCGTCGCTATCGCGAAGATTGATCCGCCCTTGGGCTGATTGATCGCACATAAAAAATCCCCGACTGGTTCGGGGATTTTTTTTGCCTGTTTTTCAGGATCAAAAGATCGCAGCCTTCGGCAGCTCCTACATTTGGAATGCGTTCCCCTTGTAGGAGCTGCCGAAGGCTGCGATCTTTTGCTTTAACCGAAGCGGTAAATATCCATCCCCAGCGCACCCATCGTGAACCCCTTGTGCGCCACGCTAAACTCACCCCCCGCACCCCGCGCAAAATACAGCGGCAACAAATGCTCATCACTCGGATGGTTGCGCACCGCATTCGGCGCCTGCTGACGATAATCGTGCAGCGCCGCCTCATCATCGGCCTGTAGCTTGTCGATCACCCAATCACGGAAATCCCGCGCCCATGGCTCAACGCTTTCCGGCCCGGCATGCCAGTCCAGTTCGCGCAGGTTGTGGGTGATGCTGCCAGAGCCGATCAACAGAATCCCTTGCTCGCGTAAACCGGCCAAGGCTCGACCCACACGGGTCTGAAGCGCCGGGCCTGCCCGACTTGGCAGCGAAACCTGCACCACCGGAATATTCGCCTGCGGATACATCAGCGACAACGGCACCCACACGCCATGATCGAAAGGGCGCTGCGGGTCGAGACGTGCTGGCAGGTTGTTCGCCGTCAGCAACTGCGCCACTTCTCCAGCCAGTTGCGGATCGCCCGGCGCCGGGTATTGCACTTCAAACAGCGCACGGGGAAACCCGCCAAAGTCATGCCAGGTTTCCGGTTGCGGATTGCTGCTGACCAACAGTTCGTGGCTCTCCCAGTGTGCAGAGACGATCACGATGGCTTTCGGTGTCGGCAGTTCGGCGGCCAATCGCGCGAGAGCCGGGCCGCTGGCGCCTGGCTCCAATGCAAGCATCGGTGAGCCGTGTGAGATATACAGACTGGGAAACATGTGCGGGCTCCTGAACGGTAAGATGGCCCATCTTCAGTCACTTCATTGATCTAAATCTAATATAAGTTTTAACGCTTTTTGATCGAATTTTTAGGGGGATGCATGCAGCCTGAGTTTTGGCACAAGAAGTGGGCTTCGAACCAGATCGGCTTTCATTTACCGCAAGTGAATCCTTATCTACAACGTTTCTGGCCGGATCTGAACCTCTCGTCACACGCGCGGGTGCTGGTGCCGTTGTGTGGGAAAAGTCTGGATTTGCTGTGGCTGGCCGGGCGCGGGCATCGGGTTCTCGGTATTGAGCTGTCGGAGAAAGCCGTAGAAGACTTTTTCAGCGAGCAACAACTGCAGCCACAGATCAGCGAGCACGGCGTCTTCAAGGTTTACCGCGCTGGCGCAATCGAGTTGTGGTGCGGTGACGTTTTCGCGCTGAGCGCAGAGGACGTTGCCGATTGTTCCGCGCTGTACGACCGTGCAGCAGTGATCGCCTTGCCGGCGCCAATGCGCGAGCGTTACGCCGAGCATTTGCAGAATATTCTGCCGGCGGGTTTGAAGGGGCTGTTGATTACGCTGGATTACGATCAATCGCAAATTTCCGGACCGCCGTTCTCCGTAGACGATGCTCAAGTGCAACACATGTTCGGCGGTGCGTGGCAGATGCAGGTACTGGAATCGCAGGATGTGCTGAGTGACAGCGGCAAGTTTGTGCAGGCAGGTGCTACGCGACTTGAGGAGCGGGTCTATCGGATAACCGCTCGGTAACTTCCTTGCGCGCATAAAAAATGCCCCGACGTATCGGGGCATTTTTTTAGCCAGGCAAACCGGCTGGGTCAGACGTCGCTTCGAAGAACCTTACAGTTCTTTAACGGTGCGAACCTGATCCTTGTTGATGCGAGTTTCTTTGCCGTCCAGCTGCTGGAACTCGTAGAAACCCGAATCATCATCGTATTTCGGCGTGTCGACGGCCTGGATTTCGCGACCGTCATTCAGCGTGATCACTGTAGGCGACGAGCAACCGGCGAGGGTGGCCAGGCCCAGTGCGAGCATGAGAGAGGCGATGGTCCGTTGAGTCATGGGTGTGTCTCCGAATGGGAATTCTTTTGGTTACTGAGCTTGAGACGTATACAAGGCGTGAGAGTTCCTTGAATAGTGTCAGTCTGACACAGTGTTATGCGCCTTTAACAGTTCGGGGGTGTTGAGGTTGCCCAGTCGCGGGTCATTGTCCGGGCATTCCAATGCAGTGGCGCCGAGGCTGCGCATCACCCGGCCGGGGCTGCGTTCACCGCTGTTCCAGGCGGTTTCGAAGGCTGGCAGCAGGCTCACGGGAATCACGCACAACAACGGTTCCCAGTGCTCGTCGTGCCACAACATTAAAGGTTTGTCAGGATTGTGATTGGCGGTTTCGCGCATGCTTTGCAGCAGTGCTTCGTCGATTCGCGGAACATCGCACGGCAACACCAGCAAGTGCGAATGGCGCGCCGCTTTCAAGCCTGCACGAATACCGGCGAGTGGCCCGGGGAAGTCACCTTCGTCATCCACCACCAATTGATCGGCATAAGTTTCATAGCGTTCGCGATTGCGGTTGCAGGAGATGATCAAGTCGTCCGTCAGCGCTCGTACTTTGCGCTGCAGATGCGCAATCAGCGGTTCGCCGTGCCACTCGATCAAACCTTTGTCCTGACCGCCCATGCGCTGGCCGCGTCCGCCTGCCAGCAGCAGCACGGAACAAGGGGGCAATGGCGTATTTGCGGTCATTTTGGCTCTCCGTAGGGGCGGCGTAAAAAGGGGGCGCTGTGATATAACACCGGGCTGTTTCTCCTACAACTGGACGAGCCTATGAAAGCCAAGGCTGATGTACCTTTCGCACCGCTCAATATTGCCGTGCTGACTGTCAGCGATACCCGAACACTGGAAACCGACACCTCAGGTCAGGTCTTTGTCGATCGCCTGTTGGCGGCCGGCCACAACCTGGCCGAGCGGGTTCTGCTCAAAGATGATCTGTATAAAATTCGTGCGCAAGTCGCCAACTGGATCGCCGACGATGTTGTGCAGGTCGTGTTGATCACTGGCGGCACCGGCTTCACCGGCCGTGACAGTACGCCGGAAGCGGTGGCCTGTCTGCTCGACAAACAGGTCGATGGCTTTGGCGAATTGTTCCGCCAGATCTCGGTGGCCGATATCGGCACCTCAACCGTGCAATCCCGCGCACTGGCCGGTCTGGCCAATGGCACGCTGGTGTGCTGCCTGCCGGGTTCGACCAATGCCGTGCGCACCGGTTGGGACGGGATTCTCGCCGAGCAACTGGATTCCCGTCACCGTCCATGCAATTTCGTCCCGCATCTGAAACAGGCGGCGCCTTGTGAATCCCGTGGGTAAGCCGGGCAAGACCGCTGCGCTGATGCCTGTCGAAGTGGCATTGGCGCGGCTGCTGGAAATGGCCGAGGCCTCGCCAATCGTCGAGCGTGAGTATTTGCCGCTCGCTGAGGTTCAGGGGCGCGTGCTGGCCGAGGATCTGGTTTCGACGCTGGATCTGCCGCCGTGGCCGAACAGTGCGATGGACGGTTACGCGCTGAATCTGGCCGACTGGACGGGCGAGCCGTTGCCGGTCAGCCAGAAAATATTCGCCGGGCAAGCGCCTGAACCTTTGCAGCGTGGAACCTGTGCTCGAATCTTCACCGGCGCACCTGTGCCGGCCGGAGCCGATTGTGTCGAGATGCAGGAAAACGCCGAAGTCATGGCGGACGGCCGCGTAGGTTTTTCCGAAGCCATGAAAGTCGGGCAGAACATTCGTCCGCAGGGCCAGGAAACCACGGTGGGTGAACTCGTCCTGTCGGCCGGCACTCGCCTGGGGCCGATCGAGCAGGGCTTGTCCGCTTCATTGGGCCGCGCCGGCCTGAATGTCGTGCGCAAGGTGCGCGTAGCCGTGCTGTCGACCGGCGATGAACTGATTGAGCCCGGTCAGGCATTGGGGCCGGGGCAGATTTACAACAGTAACCGTGTGGTGCTGTGCAGCTGGTTGCAGCGGCTGGGCTGCGAAGTGATCGATGCCGGGATTCTTCCGGACAATCTGGCGACGACCCGAGAGCGTCTGGGCGAATTGCAGGATGTCGATCTGATTCTCTCCACTGGTGGTGTTTCGGTCGGTGAGGCGGATTTTCTCGGCATCGCATTGAGGGAAGAAGGCGAGCTCGCCTTGTGGAAGCTGGCGATCAAACCCGGGAAACCGCTGACCTTCGGCCACTTTCGCAACGTGCCAGTGATCGGCCTGCCGGGTAACCCTGCTTCGACACTGGTGACCTTCGCCCTGTTAACCCGGCCGTATCTGTTGCGGCGCCAAGGCGTGCAAGACGTTGAACCACTCAAGTTCCGCGTGCCGGCAGGGTTCAACTGGCCAGTGGCTGGCAACCGTCGTGAGTACTTGCGCGGACGGCTGGAACAGGGCCGGGCAATCATCTATCGCAATCAAAGCTCCGGCGTTTTGCGCAGTGCAGCCTGGGCTGACGGTCTCGTCGAGGTGCTTGAGGGCCGGACGCTGGTTGAGGGCGACGAAGCTGTCTTCATTCCCCTGAGTGAGCTTCTGGGTTAACTGCCTCGGTATCCGCAGGTGCTGGCGCGTGTCGCCGGCACCTGCGGGCCCGCTCAGGCGTCAGTGAGCCATGAGCGAAATGATCTGGTCAAAACGACTGTTGGCTATCCATCCCAGCAAACCCATCACGACGGCTGTTGCGCCTGCCGCGTAGGCGAGGCGATGCTTGATGGTTCTGACATCGCCCCTGACTTCATCCATGTCCCTGCGGATGTATTTGAGGTGGGTTTCCAGCTCGGTGACGCGAGGTTCCATGTTCGTTTCTCCAGTGGGTTTGGCGCCGCTGTGGAAGTCAGTGGTGTGGCTGGTGCGACTTTGCGCGAGTGGAGCAACCGGGCTCACTGGCAGTCTGGCTTCTTGACTATGCATTGATGTTGACGCCTGCTGGAAATGGACGCGGGTCGCTAACGGTGTCAATGAAAGTATCGAAAGCCCTAGAGGTGTATCCACTCATTACATGCACATCCTTGTGTGTTTTCAGATTGAAGATTGATACCGCCGACGCACGATCTACCAATGGCTGGAGTTGGTCAATGCAGCCAATTCATCACATCTTGTAAGAAAAATCCCAGCCCTGTAGGACGCGTGCGCCGAGACGCCTGAATTAATTACGGTTCTTGCGGCTTTTTTCCGTGCGCCAGTGGTCAAGATGTCTCATACCGAATCCATTCACGGAGTGATTGCAATGAGTGAACGCAGGGCGCTGTTGATTCTGCATGGCAAGCAGGCACTCAACGAGGCGGTTCGTGCCGCCGTCGAAAGTAAACGCGAACAAGGCTGGGAGCTGGCCGTGCGCCTGACCTGGGAGGGCGGCGATGCCGAGCGTCTGGTCGAAGAGGCGCTGGCGGCTGGCTATAAACAGATTATCGCTGGTGGTGGCGATGGCACCTTGCGTGATATCGCCCAGGCGCTGGCGGCGCATCCGGGCGAAGCCAGCCTGGTGCTGTTGCCGCTGGGTACGGCGAACGATTTTTCCCGTGCGGCGGGCGTTCCGCTGGAGCCGGCAGAGGCTCTTGAGTTGCTCGATGTGCCTGCGCGCGACATCGATCTGGGCCAGGTTGGCGGGCAGATTTTCCTCAATATGGCCACGGGCGGTTTTGGTAGCCAGGTCACGGCCAATACTTCTGAAGACTTGAAGAAAGTGCTCGGGGGCGCGGCTTATCTGTTCACCGGTCTGTCGCGCTTCAGTGAGCTGCATGCTGCCTATGGCGAGTTACAGGGACCGGATTTCCACTGGCGTGGCGAGCTGCTGGCGCTGGGCATCGGCAATGGCCGTCAGGCGGGCGGTGGGCACGTGCTGTGTCCGCAGGCACTGGCCGATGATGGTCTTTTGGACATCAGCATTCTGCCGGCGCCACAGGAGTTGGTGGGTACCTTGAAGAATCTGCTCACTGATGGCTTCGGCCTCGACAACATGTTCGTGCGGACACGTTTGCCGTGGGTCGAAATCAAGGTGTCTGAAGGGCTTTACATCAATCTGGATGGCGAGCCACTGGAAGGCGATAGCCTGCGCTTCGAAGCGCGCCCCGCGGCATTGCAGGTGCATTTGCCTGAGGATTCGCCGCTATTGAGCGCTACGCTGCCGATCAGTCGTCCAGACTGATGATCTGTTCGCGCACGGCGAACAGCACCAGGCCCGCCACATCGTAGATCTGCAGACGTTTCATGATCTGCGCGCGGTGGGTCTCGACGGTTTTGATGCTCAGGCCCAGGCCGTTGGCGATTTCCCGGGTCGACTTGCCGCGCACGATCAGTCGGAGGATTTCCAGTTGGCGTGCCGTCAGGTTGTGCGAATCGGTGGTGTCCGGCTGGCCTTTTTGATTGCGAACCAGAGCCTGGTTGATCACCGTGTGGGCGATCGCCGGACTTAGATAACGCTCGTTATTGCGCAGCGCGTCCAGCGCGTGTTCAAGCTCGGTGCCGGTGGTGTCCTTGAGCAGATAACCGTAAGCGCCGGATTCCAGCGCCTGCATGATCAATGCGGGGTCGGTGTGCATCGACAGGATCAGCACTTTGCTTTGCGGGCGCACGCGTTTGAGTCGCTGCAACGCTTCGAGGCCGCCGGTTTCCTTCATGGAAATATCCAGCAAGACAATATCGGGGTTCAGCAGCTCGACCATTTCGAGCAACTGCGAGCCGTCATTGGCCTCGCCGATTACCGCGTAACCGGGAATATCCATAACCAGAGCGCGCACGCCGGCCCTGATCAGCGAGTGGTCATCCACTAGAAGTAAGTTACAAGTCAACGCATAACCTTATTCGTACTGGCCCGCTCGAGTGCGCGCGGCGCCCAGGGGAAAAGTGCTTCGATTTGAGTGCCTTTGCCCGGTTCGCTGATCACGCTCAGGGTGCCACCCAGTTGTTCGATCCGTTCGGCCATGCCGGCCATGCCACGTTGTCCTTCACGCCCAGGATTGACGGCCGGCGCGAAGCCCTGGCCATCATCGCTGATCAGCAGGGTCAAGCCCTTGGGCAAGCGCTGCACGCGAATCAGCAGGTTTTTCGCCTGGGCGTGACGCAGGATGTTGGTCACTGCCTCCTGCGCAATACGAAACGCAGCGACGGCCATTTCTTCCGGAATACCGTTCAAGCGCTGCTGGCAATCGAGGCTCCAGTGCACGTCGGTGTTGGTCAACGTTTTGAGCAGGTGCGCGCGCAGGCTCGCTTCAAGGCCAAGGCTGGTCAGTTGCCGTGGGTTGAGGATGGCCGATACGTCGCGGACTTTGTTGAGGGTTTCTTCGAGGGTGTCGCAGAGAACGGTGCATTGCTCCTGCAATTCCTCCGGCATACGGCGTTTCAGCCAGTCGCTTTGCAATTTGGCGGCGGTGAGCAATTGGCCGATGTCATCGTGCAGCTCGCGGCTGAGGCGATGGCGTTCGTTTTCCTGGACTTCCAGCAGGCGATCGGCCAGTTCCTGTGGCTGGAACTTGATCGATTTGCGTGACAGGCGATATTGCACCCAGACGCACGCCGTGGCTGCGATGTCGAGCAACAACAGACCCAGGCCCAACGGCTTGGAAAAACCGTAGGTCAGAAGGCTGCCCAGCGCAGCGGCGACACACAAGATGAGTGTGAACCGGCGGGCATTTTCCCGGGAGGGTGGCCATGTTGTGAGGGTCTTTATGCTGGCGTACATAACGGATGGAGCCAATGGATGTTCGCTGCGGGTAGACCGGTCGGTGGCTGACGGGTCTCTGTCTGGAAATGCTGTCAATTATGTGAATGATTTCAACTGGCTACAGTGAGCGGTAGTTAACCGCCAACTTCTCTGGACGCCGATCAATGAAATCACTTTGCCATTAATTTGAAAGCAACTAATGGGCGGCATAGTACCACTTAAGATACCGTTGGTCGCGCCTGCTCTATATGTCCAATGAGTCAGGAAAGACGCCATTATGGACGTATGTTCCATAATGGAAAAAAGTCGAAGTATGTTATTCGACAGATAAACAAATTGACTAAATCACGATTCTTAACACACAGGAAAACCCTGAGGCGGGCTGAAAATTATCCGTCGCATCAGGTGTGTTTATTTAGTTCGATATGTCGCTGGCGGGTATGAACTATTCAATAACGACATTAAATGAGTAGTGCTCAAGCCTGACGCCAGATCAGGCCTGTCGCTCGGAGAACGACAGAGGTGGCAAACGTTTGCCCGGCAAAGGCATCTGGAACTGGCTTTGCCCGACATGAAAGGCGAACGCTTCGATTAATGAGGCCTGTTCGCTGCCATCAAGGCTCAGTTGCCCGGTCTTCACATCGACCAGCTCCAGTTGCCAGGCCATCAGCGTGAAGCAATCTTTCAAGGCGCCCAGCGCTTGTTCGTGCAGGTCGACGTGATCCTGGGTCAGATTGAGCAGGCTGTAGATGTGCAGGGAAAACTCGGAAATCGCTTCCAGCGCCAGTGCCTCAGCTCTGCCGGCGAGCTTGAGCAGCGTGCCCTGCATGCACGCGATGGCATCCTTGTCATTGCTGATCAGTTGCAGATGGCTCAGGCATTCTTCCGACTTGGCCAGCAGCGTCTCAGCCTCAAGCAGAAATTCGGGGAAGCGTTGCGCCCAGTCTTTACGGTCGATCGGCATGCTTACCTCCACAGCGTCATGTCTGATGGGGGAGTGCCGTGTGTGGCGACGATCGTGAATCGTCGGCAGATCGCGCTCAGACGTGCCGCAGGTGCACTGGCTGTGGATTTCCATAGGATGGGTTGCCACTGAGTTGCGATCGCACACAATAGCCTGACTCCGTTCATGCAATGAGAATGGCGTCACATTAATGGCTATTGGATATCGCGAATATCAGGTTGGGCCTGATTGATACTAGGGGAATCCCTTAGGCGCGGGAACCTACCGTGCAAACCGAGGTCGCGCCGCGAAGACTGTAACAGATGAAAACAACCGGGCCAGTAAAGCATGATGTTAATGTGACATCAATGCCCGGTTGTGGCATTTTGATGGCTAATTTCTCAGCAATCAAGATTCGTCATTAACTGCCGATAAAGCCTGTTAGTGAATTCATCTGAACAAGCCCAGGAGTCATTGATGGCCGGCATTCTCGACACGGTAGACCAACGCACGCAACTGGTGGGTGAGAATCGCCTGGAAATTCTCATGTTTCGTCTGGCTGGACGCCAATTGTTTGCGATCAACGTGTTCAAGGTTCAGGAAGTCCTGCAACTGCCGAAGCTGACCCTGATGCCGCAGCGTCACCCGTTCGTGTGCGGCGTGGTCAACCTGCGCGGGCAGACCTTGCCGGTGATCGATCTGTCTCAGGCGATCGGCATGCGGCCGTTGGTGCCGGGCCCGAACAGCACCATCATCGTCACTGAATACAACCGCTCGGTGCAGGCATTCCTTGTGGGCGGTGTGGATCGCATCGTCAACATGAACTGGGAAGCCATTCTGCCGCCGCCGACCAGCGCTGGCCGTCAGCATTACCTGACCGCGATCAGCAAGGTCGACGATCAGTTGGTGGAAATCATCGACGTCGAGAAAGTTCTCGCCGAAATCGTCCCGTACAACGCCAAGGTCTCGCGGGAAAAACTCGAAGACCCGGTGCTCGAACGTGCCCGTGGTCGCGAAGTGCTGCTGGTTGACGATTCCAATGTGGCGCTCTCGCAACTGCGTGACACCCTTGGCCAGTTGGGCGTGAAGATGCACATCGCCAGCGACGGTTTGAAAGCGCTGAACATGCTCAAGGCCTGGGCTGACACCGGTGTGAACATGACTGACAAGTTGCTGATGATCTTCACCGACGCGGAAATGCCGGAAATGGACGGTTACCGTCTGACCACCGAAATCCGCAACGACCCGCGTCTGCGTGGGCTGTACGTGGTACTGCACACGTCGCTGTCGGGCAGCTTCAACGATTCGATGGTGAAGAAGGTTGGCTGCGACAACTTCCTCTCGAAATTCCAGCCGGACAAACTGGTTGATGTAGTGCGCCAGCGCCTGATGCTCGACGAAGTCCCTGCCTGATCACACACCCTTTGTAGGAGTGAGCCCTGTGGTGAGGGGATTTATCCCCGTTGGGCAGCGAAGCGGCCCCCAAATGCAGCCGACTCGAACATCATTTGAACCGCGTTCGCTGAATTTACGACTGCTGCGCAGCCGAACGGGGATAAATCCCCTCGCCACAAAGGTTGAGTTGCAGCTGGAATCCAGTGTGCGAATTCATGTTTTGATTCGTGCATGAAGCTCGTATAGGGTGGCGTTTTTATCCTCCAGGGAGCTGGCCATGCTGCGTCTGAGCGCGCTTTATCGTTACCCGTTGAAATCCGGCAAAGTCGATGTGCTGCAAAGCGTCGACCTCGACAAGCTGGGGCTCGATGGCGACCGACGCTGGATGCTCGTGGACGAAGCCAGCGGCCGCTTCCTGACCCAGCGTGCTGTAGCAAAAATGAGCCAGTTGTCGGCGCTGTGGAATGCCCGGGGCGGTCTGACCCTGAGCGCGCCGCAACAGTCTTCCATCGAAATCGCTTTGCCGGGCAGCGACGCCGAACTGCGCGGCGTGACTATCTGGCGTGACACCCTGCGCGTGCCGGATGCCGGTGATGAGGCGGCGCGTTGGGTCAGCGAGTTCATCGGCAAACCGACACGTCTGGTGCAAGTGCCGCTGGATCGTGCGCGCACCACGCCGTCAGGTGTCGGCAAGGATGATGATCAGGTCGCGTTCGCCGACGGTTTTCCGCTGCTGCTGATTGGCGAGGCGTCGCTGCAAGATCTGTCGCAACGGGTCGGGCGGCCGCTGGAGATGCTGCGTTTTCGCCCGAATCTGGTGATCGAAGGCAGCGAAGCGTACGCCGAGGATGGCTGGAAACGCATCCGTATCGGCGACGTCGAGTTCCGCGTGGTCAAGCCGTGCGCGCGCTGCATCCTTACCACCATCGACCCGCAGACTGGCGAGCGCAGTGCCGATCGTGAACCGCTGGCGACCTTGCAGAAATACCGCGCCGAAGCCGATGGCGCGATGTTCGGTCAGAACCTGGTGAATGACAGCAACGGTCGACTCGAGGTCGGAATGCCGGTGGAAATCCTCGAATAAGCCGCCCCTGAAACGAAAAATGCCCGAGTCCTTGGACCCGGGCATTTTATTGGTGCTGTGAAAACCGACGACTTAGCCGCGGTACTCGCACAGGTAAGCGGTATCAACCGCGACTTTCAGCTGGAATTTGCTGTTCGCCGGAACGTTGAACTGGCTGCCGGCGGCGAAGGTTTCCCAGTCGCTGCTGTCGGGCAGTTTCACGGTCAGTGCGCCGGAGACCACGTGCATGATTTCACGCTGGCTGGTGCCGAATTCGTATTCGCCCGGGGCCATGACGCCGATGGTCGCCGGACCTTCAGCGGTGCCAAAGGCGATCGACTTGACGGTGCCGTCGAAGTACTCGTTGACTTTAAACATGGGCGATTCCTCGAAAAGGGCTAAAAAATGGAGGCGGCCAGTATGCACAAGGCTTTGGGCGCCGTCACCTGCCCGGCGCCTGTCCAGCCAGTTCTCGAATTGACCCTAGAGTGGCAAAACCAGCGGCAACAATCGTGCGGTGTTGCGCGCATCTTCCAGCGCCCGGTGTTGCTGACCGCTGAACTGCATGCCGGCCAGTTGCAGCGCGCCGTTGAGCCCCAGCGGCCGCTCCAGGCGTCGGGCCTTGGCGAAGCGCTGTTTGAGGTTCATATGCGGCACTTTGCTCAATCCACTGTCGATCTGCAGGCGCTGCCATTCCTGGAGCAGTTGTTTGCGGTCGTAATCGCCCCAACTGGCCCAGCCTTCAAGACGTGATTGATGCTGCGCGAGCCAGCGTTCGAACGCCGGCCAGACCTCAGTCAGCGGTTGCGCCGTATCGATATTGGCCTGGGTGATGTGCGTCAGCTCGCGGCAGAACGGCGTCAGCAATGGCCGTCGAGTCGGTTTGACGAAGCGCTGGAAGTGATCCTGTTCGCGCCCGGCACGATCGACCAGCGTCGCGCCGATCTCGATAATTTCCATCTCGGTGACCGGCCAGCCACCCTCATCGGTGGTGGCTTCCAGATCTATGACCAGCCAGTGGGGCATCGCAGGGTTCCTGATTTGTACGTTCTGATTATTCAGAGCGTAGCCAAACCCTGCGTTTGCGCTCGGCTGACTACTCCACCTGCAACAGAACCTGACGATTTTTTACCTGATCGCCGACTTTGACCTGCACCCGCTTGAGCACGCCGTCGATGCCGGCCTTGAGCGGGTGCTCCATTTTCATTGCCTCCAGTACCACCAGCAGCTGACCTTTGCTGACCGGGCTGCCTTCGCTGACGAGTACGTCAACAATGGCGCCGTCCATGGGCGCTTTCAAGGTGCCGGAACTGACGCTGGTCTGACTGCCGATCACCGCGTGAGTTCGATCCTCCAGGCGCAGGCTGCCGGGATGGGTGAACAGCCAGAGTTGTTCGCCATCGAGACGACAGGCGTGGCGTTGGCGCAAGCCGTCGACTTCCAGCGTTATCGAGTGGGCGTCTTGATCGATGAGTTTCAATGCCAGTGTGCGTTCGGCGACTTGCACTTTGAACGCACCTTGCGGCTCAGCGAGCAGTTGCAGCGTCCAGTTTTGCTCATCAAGACCGAGGCGAAAATGCAGCGGCACACTGGCGTTATTACGCCAACCGGACAGCGGCGCACGATGACTGAGGGCGCTGGTTTGATAGAACAACACTGCCGCGATGGCCAGGTCTTCGGCACTCGGCGCGTAGCAGTTCAGGCACGCGTGATCGCTGAAATGCTGCGCGATAAATGCCGTGCTGAACTCACCGCTGATGAACTGCGGATGTTGCAGCAGGCTGACCAGCAACCGCTGATTGCTTTGCACACCCAGCAACACTGTGTCCTGCACCGCGCGCAGGAGTTTGCGTCGAGCCTCCTCGCGAGTAGCCCCGTGGGCGATCAGTTTGCCGAGCATCGGGTCGTAGAACGGGCTGACCGATTGCCCTTCGCGCAGACCATGATCGATACGCGCGCCGTGTTGCAGCGCGGGCTCCCACGCCTCTACACAACCGGTTTGCGGCAAGAAATCCTGCGCAGGGTCTTCGGCGTAAAGGCGCACTTCCATCGCATGACCATGGAGTTGCACCTGATCCTGAGTCAGCGGTAACGGCTGACCTTCGGCGACCCATAATTGCCAGGCGACCAGATCCAGCCCGGTGATTAGTTCTGTCACCGGATGCTCGACCTGCAAGCGAGTGTTCATCTCCAGAAAATAGAACTGCCCACGTGCATCGAGCAAGAATTCCACGGTGCCAGCGCCGACATAATTCACCGCACGTCCAGCCTTGAGAGCCGCTTCACCCATGGCCTGACGCAACTCGGCGGTCATCACCGGGCAGGGCGCTTCTTCGATGACTTTCTGATGGCGGCGCTGCACCGAGCAATCGCGCTCGCCGAGGTAGATCAGGTTGCCGTGTTGATCGCCGAACAGTTGCACTTCGACATGGCGCGGCTCAATCAACGCCTGTTCAAGAATCAATTCGTCGCTGCCAAAACCGTTCAACGCTTCGGAACGCGCGGTACGCAGTTGCGCCGGTAAATCAGAGCCATCGTGTACCAGACGCATGCCGCGACCGCCGCCACCGGCGCTGGCCTTGATCATCAATGGATAGCCGATACGCTCGGCTTCGCGCAGCAGGGTCACGTCGTCCTGCTCGGCGCCCTGGTAACCGGCGATGCACGGTACACCCGCGTCGAGCATGGCGATTTTCGAGCGACGTTTGCTGCCCATCAATTCGATGGCTGCGACGCTCGGGCCGATGAACGTCAGGCCAGCCTGTTCGCAGGCGCGGGCGAACTCGGCGTTTTCCGAGAGAAAACCGTAACCGGGATGAATGGCATCGGCGCCGCTGCGGCGCGCGGCGTCGATGATCGCCGGGATGTTCAGGTAGGACTGCTGCACGGGGGCGGGGCCGATGTGCACGGCTTGATCGGCGATGTGTACGTGCAGGGCGTCGGCGTCGGCGTCGCTGTAAACGGCGACGGTTCGGTAGCCGAGGGCTTGGGCGGTGCGCTGGATGCGGCAGGCGATTTCACCGCGGTTGGCGATCAGGATTTTTTGCAGGGTGGGCATGGTGGGTTTCCTGAGGTTTTTGCGGTGGATGTGGAGGCCTCTTCGCGAGCAGGCTCACTCCTACAGGGGAACGCATTCCAACTGTAGGAGTGAGCCTGCTCGCGATGCTTTCAGGTGGCCCACCGCGGTTTTCGCTTCTGCACAAAAGCCATGGTGCCCTCGATCCCTTCTTCTCCCGTCACCGCTTCGCTAAACCACTGCGCCGCTTCATCAAGCAACTCAGCCGATGGCTGCCCGGCACTCGCCAACAACAATTTCTTGGTCAGCGCATTCGCCTCCGGCGCACAACACAGCACATGCTGCAGCACCTCATCCAGTCGCTCAGCCAGCGCCTGCGCGTCCTGCTCGACAAAATGCACCAGCCCCAAACGGCGTGCCTGCTGCCCGTCAAAACGTGCGGCGGTCAGCGCCAGTCGCCGCGCTTCGGTCAGGCCAATGCGCTGCACCACAAACGGCGCGATCTGCGCCGGCAGCAGACCCAGGCTGGTTTCCGGCAAACCGAACTGCGCCTGATGATCGGCAATCGCAATGTCACTGACACACGCCAGCCCAAAACCGCCGCCGAGCACTGCGCCTTGCAGCACCGTGATCAGCGCTTGCGGCGCGTGCTGCGCTTCTTCCAGCAAAGCCCCGAACGCACGATTCAAATCACGGTAAGCATCGGCACCTTGAGCACGGGCACTGGCCATGTCCTTGATATCGCCCCCGGCACAGAAATGCCCGCCGGCGCCGCTGAGCACCAGAGCGCGAACACTGCGATCCTCGCGTACCGACGCCAGCACCGCACGCAATTCGCTGACCATTTGCAGGCTCATCGCATTGCGGCTGTCCGGGCGATTGAGGGTGATGTGCAGCACGCCGCCATGCAGTTCCAGCAACAGCGTCTGGCATTCCGGCAGGCTGCTCATTTCTTTTTCCCCGGCAGGATGCCCATCAGTTTGCAAATGATCCCCAGCATGATTTCGTCGGCGCCGCCGCCAATCGACACCAGCCGCACATCGCGATAAGCGCGGGCCACAGGGTTGTCCCACATGAAACCCATGCCACCCCAATATTGCAGGCAGCTGTCACTGACTTCGCGGCCGAGGCGCCCGGCCTTAAGCTTCGCCATCGACGCCAGCCGCGTGACGTCCTGGCCTTTCACGTACTGCTCGGTGGCCTGATAGACCAGCGCGCGCAGGCATTCGATTTCGGTTTGCAGTTCGGCGAGGCGGAAGTGGATCACCTGATTGTCGATCAGTGCATTGCCGAAGGTCTTGCGCTCCTTGCAGTACTCGATGGTGCTGTCGACGCAATATTCCAGGCCCTTGATCATGTTCGCCGCGCCGAACAGGCGTTCTTCCTGAAACTGCAGCATCTGCATCATGAACCCGGCGCCTTCATGGCCGACGCGGTTGCGCTGCGGCACGCGCACGTCGTCGAAAAACACCTGGGCGGTTTCCGAGCTGCGCATGCCGAGCTTGTCGAGGTGCGAACTGAGACTGATGCCCGGCGTGTTCATCGGCACCATGATCAGCGACTTGTTGATGTGCGGTTTATCGTCGGAAGTATTCGCCAGCAGGCAGATGAAATCAGCACTCGGCGAGTTGGTGATCCACATCTTGCTGCCATTGATCACGTAGTCGTCGCCGTCCTTGCGCGCGGTGGTTTTCAGCCCGGCGACGTCGGAGCCAGCGCCGACCTCGGAAACGCCGATGCAGCCAACCTGCTCGCCGGTGATTGCCGGACGAAGGAACTCTTCGCGCAATTCATCGGAGCCGAAACGGGCGAGGGCGGGCGTACACATGTCGGTCTGCACGCCGATCGACATCGGAATGCCGCCGCAATGAATGGTGCCGAACTCTTCAGCAGCGACAATCGAATAGCTGTAATCGAGACCCATGCCGCCGAATTTTTCCGGTTTGGAAATACCGAGCAAACCGAGGTCGCCGGCCTTGCGGAAAATCTCGTGGATGGGAAAGCGTCCGGCCTTTTCCCATTCATCGACGTGCGGATTGATCTCGTGCTCGACGAACTGGCGGACGGTACGGCGCAGAGCTTCGTGTTCCGGGGTGAAGATCATTTTTTATTGTTCTCCGTAAGATCCGTGGCGGTCAGAACCGGCTGACGCCGAAGCTGTTGGGTTGCAACGTGCGAATGTCGGCTTCGTGGCAGATGTCGAGCAAATAGCCGAGCAGAGTACGCGTGTCGCGTGGATCGATCAGCCCGTCGTCCCACAGGTTGGCGCTGCCGTAGAGCGCGGTGGACTGGCTGTCGAGTTTCTGCGCGGTGACCTGTTCAAGCATGTCGAGCATTTTCGGATCCGGCGTCAAACCGTCCTTGAGCTGTTTGGCTTCGGTAACGATGCGCAGAACTTTACCGGCCTGCGCGCCGCCCATTACAGCGGTGCGGCTGTTCGGCCAGGCAAAGATAAAGCGCGGATCGAGACCTCGTCCGCACATTGCATAGTTACCGGCGCCGTACGAGCCGCCGACGACGATGGTCAGTTTAGGCACCCGCGCGTTGGCCACCGCTTGAATCAGTTTCGAGCCGTGTTTGATCACGCCTTGCTGTTCCGATTCGGTGCCGACCATGAAACCGGTGGTGTTGTGGAAAAACAGCAACGGCGTCTGGCTCTGATCGCACAGCTGAATGAACTGCGCCGCTTTGCTCGCACCGTTCGGCGTGATCGGACCGTTGTTGCCGATGAAACCGCAGGCGCGACCCTGAATCTTCAATTGCCCGCAAAGGGTTTGCTGATCGAACTCGCCCTTGAATTCCAGAAAGCAGGATTCGTCGGCGATGCGCGCGATGATTTCCCGCACGTCGTAAGGTTTTTTCGGATCGTCGGGAATCAAGCCGAGCAGTTCTTCGATGGGGTAGAGCGGTTCTTTGTATTGCGGCTCCGGCAGCCATGGCAGTTGTTCATTCCACGGCAGCATTCGCAGAATTTCACGCACCTGACGCACGCCGTCGGCATCGTTTTCAGCGAGATATTCCGCCGTGCCGGCGACCTGCGCGTGCATCTCGGCGCCGCCGAGTTCTTCATCGGTGGCGACTTCCCCCGTGGCCGCTTTGAGTAACGGCGGGCCGGCCAAAAACAGCTTGGCCTTGCCGCGCACCACCACCACGTAATCCGACAGTCCCGGCTGATAAGCGCCGCCCGCCGTCGCTGAGCCGTGCACCACGGTGATCTGCGGCAAACCCATCGCCGACATCCGCGCCTGGTTGGCAAAACTGCGCGCACCTTCCACAAAAATATCCGCCGCGTAATTGAGGTTGGCGCCGCCGCTTTCGGCGAGGGTAATCACCGGCAGTTTGTTTTCCTGAGCGATCTGTTGCAGGCGCAGGGATTTTTTCAAACCGCTCGGTGAGATCGTGCCGCCCTTGATCGCACTGTTGTTGGCGACCACCATTGCGCGGATGCCACAAACGTAACCGATGCCGGCGATCAGTCCGCCACCGGCCGAGCTGCCGTCCTTGTCGTCATGCAACTTATAACCGGCGAGACTGGCCAGTTCGAGAAACGGTGCGCCGGGATCGAGCAACAGATTCAGGCGTTCGCGCGGCAGTAACTGTCCGCGCTTGTCGAATTTGGCTTTGGCTTCAGCGGCTTTGTTCAGCAGGTTTTGTTCGAGTTGCTGCACTTGCTCGATGGCCACGAGCATTGCCGCACGATTGCGCGCAAACGCCTCACTGTGCGGATCGAGTTGGGACTGGATCTGCGGCATGGCTTACTCCTTGTCCTTCAGCACGTCTGGAAGGTAGGCGCGATGGAAGCCATTGAACGACTCGCTGTGAGTCGCTTTGTGCAACGGCCACGCACGGCTGCCGAGGCTGGCCGCGCCATCAATTTTCAATGTGCTGCCGCTAATAAATGCCGCCGCCGGGCTGAGCAAAAATACAATCGCTGCGCTGACTTCCGATTCGGTGCCGATGCGCTTGAGCGGCACATGCTCGCGCAGGGTCGGAATCACCGCTTTGAACGCGCCTTCGTAAGTGTCCATGCCGCTGGAGGCGATCCAGCCCGGCGCCACCGCGTTGACCCGCACCCCGGCATAGCCCCATTCAAACGCGGCGGTTTTGGTGAAGTTGTCCATGCCCGAACGCGCCGCGCCCGAGTGGCCCATACCGGGCATGCCGCCCCACATGTCGGCGAGCATGTTGACGATGCTGCCGCCGTGCTTGCTCATCGACTGGTTGAACACTTCCCGCGCCATCAGAAAACCGCCGACCAGATTGGTACGCAGCACGGTTTCGAAACCTTTCTGATTGATCGAAGCCAGCGGCGACGGGTATTGGCCGCCAGCATTGTTGACCAGGCCGTGAATCGGCCCGTGCTCGGCGATCAGTTCCTTGACCAGTTGTTTTACCGCTTCTTCATCACGAATATCGCAGGCCTGCCAATGCGCACGGCCGCCGTCCTCGGCAATTTCGGCGGTGACTTTTTCCAGTTTTTCCGGTTTGCGCCCGACCAGCAGCACGTTGGCGCCGAGCGCTGCCAGTTCGTGCGCGGTGCAACGGCCGATGCCGCTGCCGCCACCGGTGACGATGATGGTCTGGCCGCTGAACAGCTCGGCATTGAAAATCGACGCGTAAGCCATGCACACCATCCTCTAGTCGAGCTGTTCGGCGATGCTCTGCGGCACCGGGATCTGGATTTCCAATAATTGCTGGGCGAAGGCTTTGCCTTGCGGGTCGATGCGCAGACTGGCCACGCCGCCACCGCCGAGTGCGTTTTCCAAAAGAAAGTTGAGGCTGTGGGTGCCGGGCAGATACCAGCGTTCGACCCGGCCGTGGATCGGGTCGAGCACGTGGCTCATCCAGTCGACGATCACTGCCGGAGTCAACGCTTCGGCGATCCACGGCAAGTATTCGGGTTTGCGCGGCAGCACGCCGATGTTGCTGTGATTGCCCTTGTCACCGGAGCGCGCCACGGCCAGTTTCACCAGTGCCACGCTGGCATCGGCGCGGCCCTGAGGTTTCGGCGGTTGCTGGGCAATGGGCAAGTCTTCGCTGTCGAGCGCGACCAATGAGGGCAGGGCGCAAGAATGGCGTTCACCGGCAAGATCGATCTGCAAGGTGCAGGCGTTTTTATCGATCAGGAATGAGAACAAACGGATCAGCGGATACACGGTTGGCCGTCCGCCAACGATGCCGGTCAGCCCGGGCGCCATGCCGGTCGCGGCCTGGGCGATTTCCCGGGAGAACAGAATCAGCGCCTGTTTGCTCGGGTGCCGCACGGCGAGTTTGATCACCACTTCGCGGCTGTCGCGACGTTGCCCGTGCGCGCCGTAAGTGGCTTCGCTGCCGAGCAGTTCGATGTGGGCTTCGCTGTAGGGCGCCCAGCCGCGCTGACTGAACATTTCCGCGGTCTTGTCGATGATTGCCTGACTGACGCGCTGCGCTTTTTCAACGGCATCGATGCCGGCGATCAGGCAACTGGCGGTGCAGCGAAAGCCGTCCGGGCAGGTGGCGCTGACCTTGTATTTATCCGTCGGCGGCAGGCCTTTGGCGCCGTGAACGTGTACCGCGTTTTTGCCTTGCTGCTGAAGTTTGACCTCGGTGAAATCGCAGACGACGTCGGGCAACAGATAGGCCTGCGGATCGCCGATTTCGTAAAGCATTTGCTCGCCAACGGTCAGTGGCGTGACCAGTCCACCGGAACCTTCCGGTTTGCTGACGATAAATTGGCTGTCGGCACTGACTTCGACGATTGGAAAACCGATGTGTTCGTAATCCGGCACGTCGCGCCAGTCGGTGAAATTGCCGCCGGTGCATTGCGCGCCACATTCGATGATGTGCCCGGCCAGTGCGGCTTGGGCGAGTTTGTCGTAGTCGTGCCACGACCAGCCGAATTCGTGCACCAGCGCCGCGCTGACCACGGCGCTGTCGACTACTCGGCCGGTGATGACGATATCGGCGCCCAGTCGCAACGCTTCGACAATGCCCGGCGCACCGAGGTAGGCGTTGGTCGAGACGCACATTGGCGGCAACGGGGCGCCGCTGAACATTTCAGTGATGCCGCTGAGTTGTTTTAATTGCGGTTGCAGGTCATCGCCGAGCAACACGGCGATTTTCAGTGGGATGCCGGCCTTGTCGCAGGCCGCTTGCAGGGCAGCGGCGCAGGCTTGCGGGTTGACCCCGCCGGCGTTGCTGATGACACGGATATTTTGCTCGGCGAGTTGTGGCAGCAGCGGTGTAAGGACTTCGATAAAGTCCCCGGCGAACCCGGCCTGCGGGTCTTTCATGCGCGCGCCGGCCATGATCGACATGGTGATTTCGGCCAGATAGTCGAACACCAGATAGTCCAGTTTGCCGCCGTCGACTAACTGCGCGGCGGCGGTCGACGTGTCTCCCCAGAATGCACTGGCGCATCCGATGCGAACGGTGGTGGGCATTTTTATCTCCGACTCAGCAACCTGCGACAGAAGTGTCTGGAGGCTACCAAGCAAGCGCTTGGTTTGTAAACAGTGAAACACTATCTTCTGCCCAAGCGCTTGCTTGGTTGCCGTTGGCGGCTTAAATTGCGCGCAACCCTGCGGTTTCAGGGGGCAACAGACTGATCGACTGTAGGAGAGAACGGGTGGACGAGCAAAAAGCCCTGAGGGTCATGCGCGAATTGGTCGATGACGGCCAGTTGACCGACCCGGACAGCGCGCGCGGCAAACTGCTGCAAGTGGCGGCTCACCTGTTCCGTAATAAAGGCTACGAACGCACCACGGTGCGCGATCTGGCCGGCGCGGTGGGGATTCAGTCGGGGAGTATTTTTCATCACTTTAAAAGCAAGGACGAAATTCTCCGGGCGGTGATGGAAGAAACCATCCGTTACAACACGGCACTGATGCGCGCCGCGCTCGCCGATGCGAACAATGTGCGTGAGCGGGTGCTGGCGCTGATCCGCTGCGAATTGCAGTCGATCATGGGCGGCAGCGGCGAAGCGATGGCGGTGCTGGTGTATGAATGGCGTTCGTTGTCCGAAGAGGGCCAAGCCAAAGTGCTGGCGCTGCGCGATGTCTACGAAGACCTCTGGCTAGAGGTGCTCGGCGAAGCCAAAGAGGCCGGGTTTATTCGCGGCGACGTGTTTATCACTCGACGTTTTCTCACCGGTGCGTTGTCCTGGACGACCACCTGGTTCCGTGCCGGCGGCAGTCTGAGCCTCGATCAACTGGCGGATGAGGCGCTGATTCTGGTGCTTGAAGAGCGCTGAGACGCTTTCTATCAGGCGGTGAAACTGGCTAACTGGGCGAAACCGCCTAGCTTGAATGCATTGATCGGTATTTTTCGGGGAGTGGGGTGTTTTGAAGTCTTCGCCAATTCGGACGGCGTCGGGCGTTATGCTCGCAGCGCTGGCGGCATTCTGGTTGTTGCCTGCGCAAGCAGCGCAACTGGTTCGAGTGGGCGCCGCGCACTTTCCGCCGTACACCATCCGCCCGGAAAACGGTGCCGACACCGGTCTGCTGCCACAATTGGTCGAATCGCTGAACCGCCTGCAAAAAGACTATCAATTCGTCCTCGTGCCGACTTCGATCCCGCGACGTTTCGGTGATTTCAAACAAGGCCGGATCGACATGGCGATCTTCGAGAACCCTGATTGGGGCTGGAAGGAAATCCCTCACACCGACGTCGACATGGGCCTTGAAGACGCCGAGATTTTCGTCGCGCAACGTGAAGACGGTCGCCAGCAGAACTATTTCGCTGACCTTAAAGGCAAGCGTCTGGCGTTGTTCAGCGGCTATCACTATGAGTTCGCCAACTTCAACGCCGACCCGAAATTCCTCGCGCAGAATTTCAATGCAACGTTGACCTATTCCCACGACAGCAACCTGCTGATGGTGCTGCGCGGGCGCGCCGACATTGCTCTGGTGACGCGCTCCTATCTGAGCGATTACCTGCTGCGCAACGAGAAGGTTCGCGACGAGTTGCTGGTGTCGCAGCGCATTGATCAGGTTTACCACCACTACGCGATTCTGCGTCCCGCCGCGCCGATCACCGGCGAGGCGTTCGGCAAGCTGCTGCAAGGCCTGCGCGACAACGGCGAGATGCTGAAAATCTTCGATCCGTACAAGATTGCCGTGGTGCCAGTGCCGCATCACTGAGGCACCGATTTCTCTGCCAAGCCTAAATTTCCCCTGCCGGATCACGTCCCATCGTTGAACTGTCGACGATTATCGTGAGCCCGACCCATGTCCAATCTGAATGACCTGACTGCCTTGTCCCTGCCCTCGGGCAGCCAACTGGTAGCCGATGCCACCGAAAGCCGTCTGAGCCTGAGCCTGGACGGGCAACCATTGATTCGCCTGCGCCTCGATCGCGAGGCCAAAGGGCCGATCCAGATCGATGAGCGTTTCGCCTTGCCGCCGGGGCAAGCGCTGTGGGCAGCCTGTTATTGGCTGTTCGCCCGCGACCCTGAGTGCCAGCAATTGACCTGGCAACTCGATCAACCGCCGACCGAAGCCTTGCTCAGCGGTTTGCTGGTGAGCACCGAGGTGGCCGGCGAATATCGCTGCGAGCGCACGTTGTTCTGGCAACTGCCGCAACCGTGGCTCGGCACGTCGCTGACCGGCAGCTATCCGCAGCAAATGGTCATCAGCGCTGGCAAGCGCCATCCACTGCGACCGGTGAAACCGCGCGGTGAAGTCTATCGGCGTTTCGATGCGCGACTGGGCGCGTGGATTTCCCTGCGCACCGTGGAAATCGAAGAGGATCTGCCGCGCTTCAACCGTTGGCAAAACAGCCCGCGCGTCGCCAGTTTCTGGCAGGAAGAAGGCAGCATCGACAAGCACCGCGAATACCTGAGCAAACTCGACGCCGACCCGCACACACTGACCTTGATTGGCTGTTTCGATGATCAGCCGTTCGCCTACTTCGAAGCTTATTGGGCCAAGGAAGATCGTATCGCGCCGTTCTACGATGCCGACGATTACGACCGGGGCATTCACATGCTGGTGGGGGAGGAGGATCACCGCGGCCCGCATAAAGTCGCGAGCTGGTTATCGGCGCTGGTGCATTACTTGTTTCTGGATGATCCGCGCACCCAGCGCGTGGTCGCCGAACCGCGTGCTGATAACGCGAAGATGATTGGCCACATGCAGAACCAGTGCTTCCACTGCGAGAAGGAATTCGACTTCCCGCATAAGCGTGCGGCGCTGATGATTCTGGGGCGTGAGCGGTTTTTTGATCGGTGCAAGTTGGCTTGAGGTGACCGGGCTTGAGATCTATTGCGCTCTCAAGTCTGCCTTCGCGAGCAAGCCCGCTCCCACATTTGATCTATGTACACAATTCAAATGTGGGAGCGGGCTTGCTCGCGAATGGCTTGACGCCGAATTAAGATCCTAGCGCCGCCCCGCAATCACCACATCCCGACGACTGCTCGACACTTTGCGGCAGTGCACCAGCGCATCGCGAATCATGAAGTTGACCAGGGTCGGCGAAACACCGAGTTCCTTGGCGATGTCCTTTTGCGGCACGCCGTGCAAGCGGTACATCTCGAACGCGTAGCGAGTGCGGCTGGGCAGCTCGGTCAGTGCGTCGGCGATGTGCTCCAGGGTGGAGAAGTTGATGTGCGAGGTTTCCGGCGAAGCACCTTGAATGACCACGTTCAGCCCTTCCTCTTCAGGGCCTGAGTATTTCTGCTCCAGCGCCTGTTTGCGGTAGTGATCGATGGCCAGGTTGCGCACGATCTGGAACAGATAACTCAGTTGCGCCTTGATCGACGACGTGATCGGTGGCGCCGATTGCAGTCGGAAAAACGCATCCTGCACCACGTCTTCGGCACGTGACCGGCAGCCGGTAATGCGGGCTGCAATCTTGACCAGAATCAGTCGATTGTCGACGAATGCCTGAAGTAGCGGTGAATCGCACCTGCTTGTGGATACTGGTTCCGTCATGGAAATCACCTTGCTGCCAAATAGGTTAGTGGGACGCCTTGGGGGGACGGGGCCGTCCTACACATCGAGCGACAAATTATGTTGAATGATAATGATTGTCAATTGAGAAAGAGAACTAATGATACAAATTGGTGCGTTGTGAGAACTGCGACACGCCGCCGCATCCCAGCCCCGTTGGCGATCCAGCCTGCCGACTAATTATTTCAAGACGTCATCCGTTCTCATTGGTGAATGGTTCCGGGTACCGAACCCCGACCAGACAGCATTCCGCAGCCTTGCGCGGTCGGCACAGACCGCGCCCTGCATGCCCTTGAGGGCGTGACGCAGCAACCCGATTCCACTCAGCAAGCCGACTTCAGGCAGGAAACCTCATGACCGACGCGTTCGACATCCCCAGCACTCTGGTCCAAGCCCTCCAGCGCCGCGCGGCCCTGACGCCGGATCAACTGGCCTTGCGTTTTCTTGCCGAAAACGAAGAACAGGCTGTGGTGCTCAGCTATCGCGAACTCGATCAACGCGCGCGCACGATTGCTGCCGCGTTGCAGGCTGAGGCGGGATTTGGTGATCGCGCGGTGTTGTTGTTTCCCAGCGGCCCGGATTACGTCGCGGCGTTTTTTGGTTGCCTGTATGCGGGCGTGATCGCAGTGCCGGCGTATCCGCCGGAATCGGCGCGCCGACACCATCAGGAACGTTTGCTGTCGATCATCGCCGACGCCGAACCGCGTCTGCTGCTGACCAGCGCCGACCTGCGCGACGCCTTGCAGCAGATCGAAGGCGCGCCGCCGCTGTTGTGCGTCGACACACTCGACAATGCGCTGGCCGAAAACTGGCTTGAGCCGAGCCTGCCGCAAGAGCACATCGCCTTCCTGCAATACACCTCCGGCTCGACTGCGTTACCCAAAGGCGTGCAGGTCAGCCACGGTAATCTGGTGGCCAACGAACTGTTGATTCGCCACGGTTTCGGCATCGATGTGAACCCGGATGATGTGATCGTCAGTTGGCTGCCGCTGTATCACGACATGGGTTTGATCGGCGGTCTGCTGCAACCGATTTTCAGCGGTGTGCCGTGCATCCTCATGTCGCCGGCGTACTTCCTCGGTCGGCCATTGCGCTGGCTCGAAGCGATCAGCCAATACGGCGGCACCATCAGCGGCGGGCCGGATTTTGCCTATCGCTTGTGCAGCGAACGGGTCAGCGAATCGGCGCTGGAGCGTCTCGACCTGAGCCGCTGGCGCGTGGCCTATTCCGGTTCCGAACCGATCCGCCTCGACACCCTGGAACGCTTCGCCGACAAGTTCGCCGCGAGCGGTTTCAGCGATAACAGTTTCATGGCCTCGTACGGTCTGGCCGAGGCCACGCTGTTCGTCGCCGGCACCCCGCGCGGCACCGGCATTCCTGCACTGCGCGTGGACGATCAAGCGCTGGCGCAAAATCGTGCCGAGCCGGGCGATGGTTCCCCGATCATGAGTTGCGGTATCAGCCAGCCTGAGCACGCAGTGCTGATCGTTGAGCCCAATACGCTCGTAGAACTCGCTAACAATGCCGTCGGCGAAGTCTGGGCGACCGGCCCGAGCATTGCCCTCGGTTACTGGCGCAACCCCGAAGCCAGCGCCAAAACCTTCGTCCAGCACGCTGGCCGCACCTGGCTGCGCACTGGCGACCTGGGTTTTATCCGCAACGGCGAACTGTTCATCACCGGTCGCCTGAAAGACATGCTCATCGTGCGCGGCCACAACCTCTATCCGCAGGACATCGAACAAACCGTCGAGCGCGAAGTGGAAGTGGTGCGCAAGGGCCGCGTCGCTGCATTCGCGGTCAATCAGAATGGCGAAGAAGGCATCGGCATCGCGGCGGAAATCAGCCGCAGCGTGCAGAAAATCCTGTCGCCGGAAGCGTTGATCAAAGCCATTCGCCAAGCCGTGGCCGAGGCGTATCAAGAAGCGCCGAGCGTGGTCGTATTGCTCAATCCCGGCGCACTGCCGAAAACCTCCAGCGGCAAATTGCAGCGCTCGGCGTGCCGCAATCGTCTGGCCGATGGCAGCCTCGACTGCTACGTGGTGTTCCCGTCGAGCGCCACTGAAACTCAAGAATCGGGAGCCAGCGCCTCCGAACTTGAAACACTGATCGGCAAGATCTGGGCTGAGCAACTCAACGTCAAACAGGTCAACGCCGACGATCACTTCTTCCTGCTTGGCGGTAACTCGATCGCCGCCACGCAAGTGATCGCCCGTGTTCGCGAAGCACTCAGTCTGGAGCTGAGCCTTCGCCTGCTGTTCGAAGCGCCGACCCTCTCCACGTTTGCCGCCGCAGTCGCCCAGCAACAACAGGACGGCGGCAGCGCGCAAGGTGAAATCACCGCGCTGTCACGTTCCGAGCCGATGCCGCAATCGCTGGCGCAAAACCGTTTGTGGATCACCTGGCAACTCGACCCGCACAGCAGCGCCTACAACATTCCCGGCGGCCTGCGCTTGCGTGGCGAACTCGATGAAGACGCACTGCGCGCCAGCTTTCAGCAATTGATCGAGCGCCACGAATCCCTGCGCACGCGTTTCTTCGAACGTGACGGCGTAGCGCTGCAACATGTCGATGCCGCTGCCGATTTCAACCTGCAATTGATCGACATCAGTGACCTGCCAGCCGATGAACGCGAAGGCCGCGCGCAGCAGATCCGCGACGACGAAGCCCGCACTCAGTTCGATCTGGAGAAAGGCCCGCTGCTGTGGGTGACGCTGATCCGTCTCGACGATGAAGATCACCAATTGCTGGTGACGATGCACCACATCATCGCTGACGGTTGGTCGATGAACGTGTTGATCGACGAATTCTCGCGCCTGTACGCCGCGGCCTCGCAAGGCACAACGGCCAACCTCGCGCCGCTGCCAACCCAATACGCCGACTACGGCAGCTGGCAGCGCCAATGGCTGGGGCAAGGAGAGGGCGAGCAACAACTGGCTTACTGGAAAGCACAGTTGGGTGACGAGCATCCAACACTGGAACTGGCCACCGATCATCCGCGCTCGGCGCAACACAAACACAGCGCTGCACGTCACACCGTGCGTCTGGACGTCAGCCTCAGCGAGGCGATTCGCAACACAGCGCAAGCGCATCAATCGACACCATTCATGCTGTTGCTCTCGGCGTTCCAGAGCCTGCTGCATCGCTACAGCGGTCAGCGTGATATTCGCATCGGCGTGCCCAACGCCAACCGTCCGCGCCTGGAAACTCAAGGCCTGATCGGCTTCTTCATCAACACCCAAGTGCTGCGCGCCGAGATCGATTCGCGCCTGCCATTCGTTGAGCTGCTGGCGCAAACCCGCCAGGCCACACTCGGCGCGCAGGCGAATCAGGATCTGCCGTTCGAACAACTGCTCGAAGCTTTCCCGCAGGCCCGCGAACAAGGTCTGTTCCAGATCATGTTCAACCACCAGCAGCGCGACCTCAGTGCGCTCAAACGCCTGCCGGGTTTGCTCGCCGAAGAGTTGCCGTGGCACAGCCGCGAAGCCAAATTCGACCTGCAATTGCACAGTGAAGAGGACCGTAATGGTCGCCTGACATTGTCCTTCGACTACGCCGACGAACTGTTCGACGCCGCGACCATCGCGCGACTGGCCGAGCATTTCAGCAATCTGTTGCGCGAAGTCTGCGAGCGTCCAGAACAAGCCATCGGCGATCTGCAATTGCTCACCGTCGGCGAACACGATCAGCAGAAAAACTGGAGCGTCGCGCCGTGCGCCCCGGCACAACAATGGCTGCCCGAACTGCTCGCCGAACAAGCGCGGCAAACCCCGGAACGCATCGCGCTGGTGTGGGAGGGCGGTAGCCTCGATTTTGCCGAACTGCACACGCAAGCCAACCGCCTCGCGCACTATCTGCGCGACAAAGGCGTCGGCCCGGACGTTTGCGTGGCCATCGCCGCCGAGCGTTCGCCACAACTGTTGATCGGCCTGTTGGCGATCATCAAGGCCGGCGGCGCTTACGTGCCGCTGGATCCGGAATACCCGGCTGATCGCCTGGCTTACATGCTCAGCGACAGCGGCGTCGAATTGCTCCTGACTCAAACCGAACTGCTCGGCCGTTTACCGGCCAGCGACGGCGTCAGCGTGATCGCCATGGACGCCCTGCACCTGGAAAACTGGCCGAGCCAGGCACCTGGTCTGCACTTGCACGGCGACAACCTCGCCTACGTGATCTACACCTCGGGCTCCACCGGCCAGCCGAAAGGCGTCGGCAATACGCATGCGGCACTGGCCGAACGTCTGCAATGGATGCAGAGCGCTTACGCGTTGAATGAAACCGATGTGTTGATGCAAAAGGCGCCGATCAGTTTCGACGTCTCGGTGTGGGAATGCTTCTGGCCGCTGATCACTGGTGCGCGCTTGCTGCTTGCCGGCGCCGGTGAACACCGCGATCCGCATCGCATCGCGCAACTGGTGCAAGAACATGGCGTGACCACGCTGCACTTTGTACCGCCGCTGCTTTCGCTGTTCATCGACGAACCGCTGAGCGCCGAAGGCACCAGCCTGCGCCGCGTTTTTTCCGGTGGTGAAGCGCTGCCCGCTGAACTGCGCAACCGCGTGTTGGCGCAACTACCAGCGGTGCAATTGCACAACCGTTACGGCCCGACTGAAACCGCGATCAACGTCACGCACTGGCATTGCAGCACCGCCGATGGCGAGCGTTCGCCGATTGGCCGGCCGCTGGGCAACGTGATTTGCCGCGTGCTCGACGCTGATCTCAATCCCGTACCGGCCGGTGTGCCGGGTGAGTTGTGCATCAGCGGCATTGGTCTGGCTCGCGGTTACCTCGGTCGTCCTTCGTTGACTGCCGAGCGTTTTGTCGTTGATCCATTGGGCGAGCATGGCGCACGTTTGTACCGCACCGGCGACCGCGCGCGCTGGACGTCTGACGGCGTGATCGAATACCTCGGTCGCCTCGATCAGCAGGTCAAACTGCGTGGTTTCCGTGTCGAACCGGAAGAAATCGAAGCGCGGTTACTCGCTCAGGACGGCGTCGCCCAAGCCGTGGTGCTGGTGCGCGAAACCGCTGCCGGCGCGCAACTGATCGGCTACTTCACCGCGACCGATGCCAGTGAACATCACGACGAACAAATCGCTCGTCTGAAAACCGCACTCGCCGCCGAACTGCCGGAATACATGGTGCCGGTGCAACTGATGCGCCTCGACGCAATGCCGCTCAGCCCCAGCGGCAAACTCGACCGCCGTGCCTTGCCCGAGCCGCAATGGCAAGTGCGTGTACACGTCGAACCAGTGACCGAACTGGAACAACGGATCGCCGCGATCTGGCGCGAAGTCCTTGGCCTGAGCCAGGTCGGCCTGCGCGACGACTTCTTCGCCCTCGGCGGCCACTCGCTGCTGGCCACGCAAATCATCTCGCGCACCCGTCAGGCCTGTGACGTCGAGCTGCCGTTGCGCGCGTTGTTCGAGCACAGCGAACTCGGTGATTTCGCCGAACAGATTCGCTTGATCCAAGTCAGCGGCCGCACCAACAAACAGCCGCCAATCGCCAAAGTCGACCGCAGTAAAGCAGTGCCGCTGTCGTACTCGCAACAGCGCATGTGGTTCCTCTGGCAGATGGAACCGGACAGCCCGGCGTACAACGTCGGTGGCATGGCGCGCCTGCGTGGCGTGTTGCACGTCGAGCGTTTCGAGGCTGCGTTGCAAGCGCTGATCCTGCGCCACGAAACCCTGCGCACGACGTTCCCGAGCGTCGACGGCATCGCCCGTCAACAGGTGCATGCCGAGACCGGCGTGCGCATGGGCTGGAAGGATTTCTCGAAAATTGCCGCCGATCTGCGCGAGCAACAGGTTCAGCAATTCGCCGACGAAGAAGCGCATCTGCCGTTCGATCTGGATACTGGCCCGCTGCTGCGCGCCTGTCTGGTGAAGACCGCCGAGCACGAACATTACTTCGTGCTGACCCTGCACCACATCGTCACCGAAGGCTGGGCGATGGACATTTTCGCCCGCGAACTCAGCGCACTGTACGAAGCGTTTGTCGACGACCGCGATTCGCCACTGGAGCCGCTGCCGGTGCAGTACCTCGACTACAGCGTCTGGCAGCGCAACTGGCTGGAATCCGGTGAGCGACAGCGCCAACTCGATTACTGGACGGCGCAACTCGGTCGCGAACATCCGCTGCTGGAATTGCCCGGCGACCGCCCGCGTCCGCCGGTGCAAAGCCACCAGGGCGAGCTGTTCCGTTTCGACCTGAGCGACGACCTCGCCGCGCGGGTTCGTGCGTTCAATGCGCAAAACGGTCTGACCCTGTTCATGACCATGACCGCCGCGCTTGCCACGCTGCTTTACCGCTACAGCGGCCAGACCGATCTGCGCATCGGCGCGCCGGTGGCCAACCGTATTCGTCCGGAAAGTGAAGGGCTGATCGGTGCGTTTCTCAACACTCAAGTGCTGCGCTGCCAGCTCGACGGCATGATGTCGGTCGGCGAGCTGTTCGAGCAGGTGCGCCACACGGTGATCGAAGGGCAATCGCACCAGGATCTGCCGTTCGATCATCTGGTCGAAGCCTTGCAGCCGCCGCGCAGTGCCGCGTACAACCCGCTGTTCCAGGTGATGTGCAACGTGCAGCGCTGGGAATTTCAGCAGAGCCGCATGCTCGCTGGCATGACCGTCGAATATCTGGCCAACGATGCGCGGGCGACCAAGTTCGACCTCAACCTGGAAGTCACCGACCTCGACCATCGTCTCGGTTGCTGCCTGACGTACAGCACCGATTTGTTCGACGAACCGACCATCGCGCGCATGGCCAAACATTGGCGCAATTTGCTCGAAGCGCTGATCGCTGATCCGCAACAGCGCCTCAGTGAATTGCCGTTGCTTGACGCGCCCGAGCAACAGCAACTGCTCGACAGCCTCGGCATCGAGCCGGGCGAGCATCGTCTCGACCAGTGTATTCATCACCTGTTCGCCGAACATGCACTGGCGCGCAAAGACGCAGCGGCCTTGACTTTCGCCGGGCAGACTTTGAGCTACGCCGAACTCGACGCCCGTGCCAATCGTCTGGCCTGGGCGTTGCGGGCGCGTGGCGTCGGCCCGCAAGTGCGCGTCGGTCTGGCACTGGAGCGTTCGCTGGAAATGGTCATCGGCCTGCTGGCGATTCTCAAGGCGGGCGGTGCGTATGTGCCGCTGGATCCGGAATATCCGCTCGACCGTCTGCATTACATGATCGAAGACAGCCGCATTGGGCTGCTGCTCAGTGATCGGGCAATGTTCAACGCCCTCGGCGATCTACCGTCGAGTGTGGCGCGTTGGTGCCTGGAAGACGACAGTGCAGCGCTGGCCGATTACCCGGCCACTGAGCTGCCGTTTATCAGCCTGCCGCAGCATCAGGCCTATCTGATTTACACCTCGGGTTCGACCGGAAAACCGAAAGGCGTGGTGGTTTCCCACGGCGAAATCGCCATGCACTGTCAGGCCGTGATCGAGCGGTTTGGCATGCGCCCGGACGACTGCGAACTGCACTTCTATTCGATCAACTTCGATGCGGCGACTGAGCGTTTGTTGGTGCCGCTGCTCAGCGGCGCGCAAGTGGTGTTGCGTGCGCAAGGTCAGTGGGACGCGGAAGAAATCTGCGGTTTGATCCGCACGCATAAAATCAACGTGCTCGGTTTCACCCCGAGCTACGGCAGCCAGTTGGCGCAGTTCCTCTCGACGCAAAACGAGATCCTGCCGGTGCGGATGATCATCACCGGCGGTGAAGCGCTGACCGGCGAACATCTGCAACGCATCCGTGCGGCGTTCAAACCGGCGATGTTTTTCAACGCCTACGGCCCGACGGAAACCGTGGTCATGCCACTGGCCAGTCTGGCGCCTGAGGTGCTGGAAGAGGGCGCCGGCAGTGTGCCGATCGGCAGCGTGATTGGCGCGCGTGTTGCGTACATTCTCGACGCCGATCTGGCGCTGGTGCCACAGGGCGCGACCGGTGAATTGTTCGTCGGCGGCGCGGGTCTGGCGCAGGCGTATCACGATCGTCCGGGCATCACTGCTGAGCGTTTTGTCGCGGATCCGTTTGCCGCTGACGGCGGACGCATGTACCGCACCGGCGACCTGGTGCGCCAGCGTGGCGATGGCTTGGTTGAATACCTGGGCCGGATCGACCATCAGGTGAAAATTCGTGGTTTCCGCATCGAACTGGGCGAAATCGAAACCCGTCTGCTTGATCACGCTTCGATCCGCGAAGCCGTGGTGCTCGCCCTTGATGCGCCAAGCGGCAAACAACTGGTGGGCTATCTGGTGACTGAAGTCGCCGAGCAAAGCGAAGCCAGACAGGCTGAACTGCGCGAAGCCCTCAAGTCGCACCTCAAGACACAACTGCCGGATTACATGGTGCCGACGCACCTGATTCTGCTGGCGAGCATGCCGCTGACCGCCAACGGCAAACTCGATCGTCGTGCTTTGCCGGCGCCGGATCCGGAGCTCAATCGCCAGGATTACGTGGCGCCGAGCAACGCATTGGAACAGACCCTGGCGCAGATCTGGTGCGCGGTGCTCAATGTCGAACAGGTGGGCCTCAACGACAATTTCTTCGAACTCGGTGGCGACTCGATTCTGTCGATTCAAGTGGTCAGCCGCGCGCGTCAGCAAGGCATTCATTTCAGCCCGCGTGATCTGTTCCAGCATCAGACTGTGCAGACCCTCGCCGCTGTGGCCAGTCGCAGCGAACAAGTGACAGCGGAGCAAGGCTTGGTGACCGGTGAATCGCGTCTGACGCCGATTCAGCATTGGTTCTTCGACACGGAAATTCCGGAGCGTCAGCACTGGAATCAGGCGCTGTTACTGGAGCCAACCGTGGCGCTGCAACCGCATCGTCTGGAGCAAGCGCTGCTGGCGGTGATCGAGCAGCATGATGCCCTGCGTCTGCGCTTCACCGAGGCCAACGGCGTGTGGCAAGCGACGCACCAACCGGTGTCGGATGCGCCGGTGTTGTGGCAAGTGCGCGTGCCGTCGATGGACAAGTGTGAAGCGCTGTTCGCCGATGCCCAGCGCAGCCTCGACCTTGCGCAAGGGCCGCTGCTGCGTGCCGTGCTGGTCGACGGCCCGGAAGCTCAGCAACGGCTGTTTATCGCGATTCATCACTTGGTGGTTGATGGCGTTTCGTGGCGCGTGATGCTCGACGATTTGCAAACCGTGTACCGCCAACTTGACGCCGAGCAAGCGGTGAAACTGCCGGCAAAAACCAGTGCCTTCAAAGACTGGGCCGCACGCTTGCAGGCCTACGCCGGCAGCGAATCCCTGCGCGAAGAACTCAACTGGTGGCAAACCCAGTTGGCCGGTCAAAACGCCGATCTGCCTTGCGAAAACCCGCAGGGCGGCCAGCAGAATCGTCATGCACAAACCGTCAGCGTGCGCCTCGATGCCGAGCACACCAAACAGCTGCTGCAACAGGCGCCGGCCGCTTATCGCACGCAGGTCAACGATCTGCTGCTGACGGCCCTGGCCCGCGTGCTGTGCCGCTGGAGCGGTCAGCCATCGGCGCTGATTCAACTGGAAGGCCACGGTCGCGAAACCCTGTTCGACGAGATCGACCTGACCCGTACCGTCGGCTGGTTCACCAGTGCTTACCCGCTGCGCCTGACCCCGCACAACATCGAAGAGGCCGCAGGGCAGGGCGCTTCGATCAAGGCAATCAAAGAGCAACTGCGCGCGATACCGCACAAAGGTCTGGGTTATGGCGTGCTGCGTTATCTGGCCGATGATTTCACTCAGCGCAGCATGGAGGCGCTGCCGCATGCACCGGTCACCTTCAACTACCTCGGCCAGTTCGACCAGAGCTTCGCCAGCGATGCGCTGTTCCGCCCGCTGGATGAGCCGGTCGGTGCCGCCCATGATCCGCAGGCGCCATTGCCGAATGAATTGAGCGTCGACAGTCAGGTGTATGGTGGTGAATTGCTCTTGCGCTGGACGTTCAGCGCCGAGCGTTACGACGCGCAAACCATCCACGATCTGGCCGATGCGTACCTCGGTGAGCTGCAAAGCCTGATCGGCCATTGCCTGCAAGACGAAGCCGGTGGCCTGACGCCGTCGGACTTCCCGCTGGCCAGACTGACTCAGGCGCAACTCGATGCATTGCCGGTGCCGGCCGCGCACATCGAAGACGTCTACCCGTTGACGCCGATGCAAGAAGGCATGTTGTTGCACACCTTGCTCGAACCGGGCACCGGTCTGTACTACATGCAGGATCGCTACCGCATCAACAGCGAACTCGATGCCGAGCGTTTCGCTAATGCATGGCAAGCGGTGATCGCCCGTCACGAAGCGTTGCGCGCCTCGTTCTGCTGGAACGTTGGCGAAGACATGCTGCAAGTGATTCACACGCCGGGTCGCACGCCAATCGAATATCTGGACTGGAGCGCCATCGCCGAAACCGAGCAGGAACCAAAGCTGCAAGCGCTGCTGAAAAGCGAGCGCGAGGCCGGTTTCGATCTGCTCAATCAGGCGCCGTTTCACCTGCGCCTGATCAAGGTCGGCGCGGCGCGCTACTGGTTCATGATGAGCAACCACCACATCCTCATCGATGCCTGGTGCCGCTCGTTGCTGATGAACGACTTCTTCGAGATCTATACCGCTCTGGGTGAAGGTCGCGAAGCGCAATTGAGCACGCCGCCGCGTTATCGCGATTACATCGGCTGGCTGCAACGCCAGAGTCTCGCCGAAGCGCGGCAGTGGTGGCAGCAGAATCTGCAAGGGTTCGAGCGCACCACGCCGATCCCGAGCGACCGTCCGTTCTTGCGTGAACATGCCGGTGAAAGCGGCGGCATGATCGTCGGCGACCGCTACACCCGTCTCAATGTCGAGGACGGAGTGCGTCTGCGTGAATTGGCGCAAGCGCATCAACTGACTATCAACACTTTTGCTCAAGCTGCGTGGGCCTTGGTGCTGCGCCGTATGAGCGGCGATCGTGACGTGCTGTTCGGCGTGACTGTGGCCGGGCGTCCGGTGGACATGCCGGAGATGCAACGCACCGTCGGTCTGTTCATCAACAGCATCGCGCTGCGGGTGCAGATGCCGGCAGACGATGAACGCAGCAGCGTGCGTCAGTGGCTCAGCGCTTTGCTCGACAGCAACATGCAACTGCGCGAGTACGAATACCTGCCGCTGGTGAACATTCAGGAACAAAGCGAATTGCCGAAAGGCCAGCCGCTGTTCGACAGCCTGTTCGTCTTCGAAAATGCCCCGGTGGAAGTCTCGGTGCTGGATCGCGCGCAGAGCCTGAACGCGACCTCGGACTCCGGACGAACCCACACTAACTTCCCGTTGACGGCGGTGTGTTACCCGGGCGATGACCTTGGTTTGCACCTGTCGTATGACCAGCGTTATTTCGACGAATCGACCATCGAGCGCATGCTCGGCGAGTTCAAGCGTCTGCTGCTGGCGCTGGTCGAGGGCTTCCATGGCGACATGGCTGATCTGCCGCTGTTGGGCGCTGAGGAGCAGGATTTCCTGCTGCATGGTTGCAACCAGAGTGCCCACGATTATCCGCTGGAGCAGAGCTATGTGGCGCTGTTCGAAACGCAGGTTACCGCGCATCCGCAACGCATCGCCGCGACGTGCCTTGATCAGCAACAGAGCTACGCCGAGCTGAACCACAACGCCAACCGTCTCGGCCATGCACTGGTCGCGGCCGGGGTGCAGATGGATCAACCGGTGGCCTTGCTCGCCGAGCGCAATCTCGACCTGCTCGGCATGATCATCGGCAGCTTCAAGGCGGGCGCGGGTTATCTGCCGCTGGATCCGGGTCTGCCGAGTCAGCGTTTGCAACGCATCATCGAGCTGAGCCGCACGCCGCTGCTGGTGTGCAGTGAGGCCTGTCGTGAACAGGCGCAGACCTTGCTGGATGAATTCAGCTGCGCCAATCGTCCACGGCTTCTGGTTTGGGAAGAAGTGCAGGCTTTGGCGTTATCGTCAGCGAATCCTGGCATTTACAGCGGCCCGGACAACCTCGCTTACGTGATCTACACCTCGGGCTCCACCGGCCTGCCGAAAGGAGTGATGGTCGAACAGCGCGGCATGCTCAATAACCAGTTGAGCAAGGTGCCGTATTTGAATTTGTGTGACGCCGATGTGATCGCGCAGACCGCTTCGCAGAGCTTCGATATTTCGGTCTGGCAGTTCCTTGCCGCGCCGCTGTTCGGCGCGCGAGTGGACATTGTGCCGAATACGATTGCCCACGATCCGCAAGGTCTGCTGAAGCATGTGCAAGCGCAAGGCATCACCGTGCTGGAGAGTGTGCCTTCGCTGATTCAGGGCATGCTCGCTTCGGATCGCCTGAGTCTCGATGGCTTGCGCTGGATGTTGCCGACGGGTGAGGCGATGCCGCCGGAGCTGGCGCATCAGTGGTTGCTGCGTTATCCGCAGATTGGTCTGGTCAACGCGTATGGCCCGGCGGAATGTTCCGACGACGTGGCGTTCTTCCGGGTCGACATGGCCTCGACGCGCGGCAGTTATTTGCCGATCGGCACGCCGACCGACAACAACTTGCTGTATCTGCTCGATGGCGCGCTGGAACTGGTGCCGTTGGGTGCGGTGGGTGAGTTGTGCGTGGCGGGCACGGGCGTCGGTCGCGGTTATGTCAGCGATCCGCTGCGCACGGCGCCGGTGTTTGTGCCGAACCCGTTCGGTGCGCCGGGCGAACGTCTGTATCGCACCGGAGACCTGGCGCGGCGGCGTAGCGATGGTGTGTTGGAGTACGTTGGCCGCGTTGACCATCAGGTGAAAATACGTGGTTACCGGATTGAGCTGGGTGAGATCGAAGCGCGTCTGCATGAACAGCCGGAAGTGCGCGATGGCGCGGTCGGTGTGCAGGAGGGCGTCAACGGCAAGCACTTGGTTGGTTATCTGGTGGCGGCCGATTCGGCACTCAATCCGAGCGAGCGCCTTGAGCGGATCAAGCAGCGTCTGCGCGCCGAACTGCCGGAATACATGGTGCCGTTGCACTGGTTATGGCTCGATCAACTGCCGCTGAATGCCAACGGCAAACTTGATCGCAAAGCCTTGCCGGCGCTGGAGATCGGTCAACTGCAGAGTCAGGATTATCTGGCGCCGCGCAATGAGCTGGAGCAGACGCTGGCGGACATTTGGGCCGAGGTGTTGAAGGTCGAGCAGGTCGGTGTGCGCGACAACTTTTTCGAACTGGGCGGGCATTCGTTGCTGGCCACGCAGATCGCTTCGCGTGTGCAAAAATCCTTGCAACGAGATGTGCCGCTGCGGGCGATGTTCGAGTGCAGCACGGTGGAGGAGTTGGCCGAGTACATTGACGGGCTGGCGGCGAGTGACATTACCGAGGAGAAGGTGGATCGGTTGAATGATCTGATGGCGGAGCTGGAGGGGTTGTAATTTTTTAGCGTCTGCACTGGCCTCTTCGCGAGCAAGCCCGCTCCCACAGTTGGAATGCGTTCCCCTGTGGGAGCGGGCTTGCTCGCGAAGGCGTCATCAGCCTCAACACAAACCGCATCATTTCCCCGATTGACGACAACCAACCGGCAGCTCAGTCTGCCGGTTCTGTTTTTTACCGCGCAGGTGAATCGATGCCCTTCTTTACGGTTGACGGACAAGCGCTGCATTACATTGATCAAGGCACCGGCCCGGCGGTACTGCTCGCCGGCAGCTATCTGTGGGATCAGGCCATGTGGGCGCCGCAGATCACCGCGTTGTCGCCACACTACCGGGTGATCGCCCTCGATCTGTGGGGCCACGGCGAGTCAGGCCGGCTACCGGAAGGCACCACCTCCCTCGATGACATCGCCCGGCAGGCGCAGGCCTTGCTCGATCATCTACAGATTGATCAGGTCACTCTCGTCGGATTGTCGGTCGGCGGAATGTGGGGCGCACGTCTCGCGCTGGCGGCACCGAAGCGGATCAACGGGCTGGTGCTGATGGACACCTACCTCGGCGTCGAACCGGAACCTACCCGCCAGTACTATTTCTCGCTGTTCAAGCAAATCGAAGACACCGGCGAAATCTCCGAGCAACTGCTCGACATCGTCGTACCGATCTTCTTCCGCCCGGGCATCGATCCGCAGTCGCCGCTGTATCAGGCATTCCGCGCGAAACTGGCGGCCTACAGCGCAGATCGCCTGCGCGAAAGCATCGTGCCGATGGGGCGCATCACCTTTGGCCGCGAAAATTTGTTGCCGCGTCTGGGCGAATTGGACGCTGCCAGCACGCTGGTGCTGTGCGGCGATCAGGACAAGCCACGGCCACCGTCGGAGGCCAAGGAAATGGCCGAGTTGATTGGCTGCCCGTGGGCGCTAGTGCCGGAAGCGGGGCATATCTCCAATCTGGAGAATGCGCAGTTTGTGACGGAGGTGTTGTTTGCCTTTTTGGCTGAACAGAACCGTTCCATCGCCTGAACCACCTTTCTGCATCCCGCGCTACTGTCAACTCTGACAGTAGCGCGGCTCTCTCGAACAGGCATCAAATGGCTTCGCCCGGTGTGGGCTGAATCGTGTGATCCCGACAGGAGAGTCGTCATGTCCAATCAATCAGCAAATGATCCTGAACTTCCGGTTCCATTGGTAGTAGATGCGTCGTACAACTCGACTTTGTCCCCTGGCAAGGCGTTGAGCGGTACAACTGTACGAATTGATTTTCCGGGGCTCAGTACCGCACATACTGTCCGGCTCTTTTGGGCACGGCCCGGCCATATCGAGGAATTTACCACCCAGTCGAAGGGCGTTTCACTTCCCGCAGAGGTGTTTATTTCAGCGTCGCTCGTTGGTCTATCTGTCGGTAAAACCGTGCAGGTTTGGTATGAGGCAAGTTCGGGCGGGGACGTGATGCTTTCTCACAAACTCGATCTGACTGTAGAACACATTCCCCCCGCCGATTTGCCGGAACCGCGGTTACCCGATGTCGTCATGATCGAAGGTACTGTATTTCTGGACATGCGCAGGTTCTCAGGTAATGCGCGTGTGCAGCTTGCCCCTTGGTGGTTCATCGCGCTGGGGCAGCACATCTGGATCAGCGTTGTCGGACAGCGCAATTATCCTACCCATGAAACGCTTGATTTGGTCACTGCACTGGAAGTGACGTCAGAGCAGGTCAGCAACGGTCTGGAATTAACCATTGATCGAAGCTGGTTGAGTGGGCTCGACGATAAATCGGCTTTGACGCTGAAGACGTTTGTTACGTTCGACAAAGGCTCGAACATTGATACCGCTCATGAATTGCCACGCTGGAACAACCTTTTGCTGAAATCAGATACCGACTTGCTGGCACCTGCCGTCGAACAGACGTTGAACGGTGTGCTGAACCCGGAACTGGTCTCGGAAAAAGTGACCATCGTTATCAAGTACGACGGCATGCGCTTGACTGACAAGATCAAGCCGTTTTGGCGTGGCACTCCGGGAGACGGTTCGCCTGAGCTGGCAACTGTTCATGGTAATGCTGAAGGGACTGTTGAAGTTGCCGTAAGCGCATCGGCAGTGGCCGCCAATGAGGGTAATACGGTCGAAGTGAGCTACATGGTCGAGCGCGATGACATCGAGCGACCTTCACCGATCACTCGAGTAACGGTGCAGAAGCAGCGCTATGTTCATGTAGAAAATTTTGATGATCAGGAAGTGAAACTTGTCAGTGCCGCTGACGATTACACATTCAACTTACCCACCATGTCGATCAAGTTGCTTGAGGGCGAAGGATCGGCAGGCATCATGCGTTATGGCTACACCACTGTCGGGTTCATTGAAGAACTTTCTTTTGCCATGTGCATTGATTCACCCATGACATCCCCGCCCCAACAGATTCAGTTTGAATTTAAGGTGGATTACGAGCAGATTTCGTTCACGTGGGCCCATCTGCACCATAAAGGTATCGTCGAATACTTCGATGCCAATGGTGCACCCTTGGGGAGGGATGAATACCACGGTATCAATGAGGGTGGAGCCCTGCATCAATTGATCGAATTCGTCGCGCCAGCACAGTCACGCATCAAGTTCATGAGAGTGACCTGCGAGGACTTTAGCTTTCTCGACTTCTTCAAAAAGTGCGGTTGATCGTTCCTGCCACAATCGAAGCCCGCTCTTAAGAGCGGGCTTTACTCATTATTTAGGCCCGAGAATCTGCGCCAATTTGTCCGGTGAAGGCGCGCCTTGTTGCTGTTGCAGCTCGCCCTTGTCATCCATGTAGAAAATCGCCGGGGTGGCCTGCAAATCCAGGTCTTCCATCAACTGCATGTTCGCCGCCAGTTTGGTTTGCACGGTTGCGGGAATATCTTTCAAGGCTTTGAGCGAGCTGCCCTTGCCAGCCTTTTCGTGATCTTCCAGGGCTTTGGCCGGGTCTTTTGCGGCCAGCAGTGCAGCGGATTTGCCCGGGCTGTCTTCGCGGATGATCCCGACCATGATGTGGCGCAATTGCACCTTGCCGGACTTCACCCAAGGCCGCGCCTGTTCCCAGAACATGTTGCAGTACGGGCAGTTCGGGTCGCTGAACAGGTAAACGGTGCGCGGTGCATCTTTGTTGCCGTCCTGAATCCAGTTGCTCGCTTCGAACTTGGCCCAGACTTCCTTGGCCATCGGCGCGTAGACCAGTTTCTGCAACGGTTCGCTGCTCAAGTCCTTGCCGTCGGCGTCGTACATATTGCCGAGAATGACGTGTTTGCCATCCGCGGTCAGGTACAGCGCCATGCCGCGATTCTGGTATTGCGCCGCATAGCCGCGCAAACCGTCGGGGGCATCGAACTGGCCGACGATTTTCGCGCCTTTGGCTTCGATCTGTTTGATCGCGGCCGGCAGTTCTTCAGCGGCCTGCACGGACGGCAGGTGCAACAGGGCAGTGCCCAGAGTCAGCGTCAGCAGGTGGCGGAGGCGGGGCATGGCAGTTTCCTTGCAGAGTTGACCGTCGCTGCGGCCGGATTGGGACTTGAAGGCGCGGTGTCGAAGTTTTCCAGTGCGCGCGCCAGGCTGGCATTGGACAACTCGCCCAAGTGGCTGCCCAGCAGGCGGCCATCAGGGCTATAGAACAGCGTAGTCGGCAAAGCCATGGAACCCACGGCTTGACCGAGTCGGCCGCCGCGATCGAACAACACGTTGTTCAGGCTCAGGCCTTGGGTTTCGAGAAACGTCGCGACGCTTTGCATGCTTTCCGCCTGATTGACGAACAGGAAGGTCAGGTCGGGACGTTGTTGCTGAGCGTTTTCCAGCACCGGCATTTCCCGTCGGCACGGCGGGCACCAGGTCGCCCAGAGGTTGATCACCAGCGGGCCACCCTGATAATCGCTGAGTTTGACCGTCTCCCCGGCGGCATTGCGCAGGGCAATGTCCGGCAGGCGCGTGCCCTGTTCGTAAATGTTCAGTGACAGCGTCGCCAACAGCCAGAACACCACGCCACTGGCTACGCCAAAACCCAACGGTCGACGCAAGCCCGGACGACGCCAGCCGCGATACAGCGCAGCCAACAGCAGAACGATCACCCCCGGCCAGGCCAGAAAGCCACCATCGCGCAGGTCGATGATTTGCCACGGGTCATTGCGGTAGTGCGACCAGTACATCAGCACAAACGCGATGCGCGCGGCCAACATGCCCAGCAGAAACAGACTGAACAGCGCCGACTCGGGGTTATCACCGCCGCGCTTGGCCACCCGCCAGCCGACAAACGTCGCCAGCGCCAAAGCACTGATCAGCAGCAGGTGGTTAAGCGCGATGGCAAAAGTGCCGAGGGTGAAAGTCAGCATTAATTGGCGTCCCGGGTGGTGGCCCAGCGTTGCAGGAAGGTGTCGGCATCAACTTCGCCGGTGATGCGCTGGCTGCGGCGTTCTTCGCCGTCAGAGCCGATCCAGACGAAACTCGGTGGCCCCGGCACTTTGTAACGGCTGAGCAGTTCGCGGCTGGCAGCGTTGTCGGCGGTGACATCGAGCCTGAGCAGACGCACATCACTCAGCGCCTGCATCACCTTGTCTTTGCCGAACACCTGTTTCTCCATGACTTTGCACGACACGCACCAGTCGGCGTAGTAATCGAGCAGCACCCACTGGCCCTTGGCTTTCGCAGCATCCAGTTCGCTTTGCAAAGCGGCAGGATCCTTGATGGTGGTGAACGCTTCGTGGCCATTCGGTGCGGCGCTTGCGGTGCGACCGGCACTGTAAACCTGCAGTGGTTGGTACGGATCATCACTGCCGCCCGCCGCGCCGATCACCAGCAAACTGCCCCACAAACCCAGCAGCAGTGCAGTGGCGCCGAACATCTGCGCAACTCGGCCAAAGCCTTCGGATTGTTTCCAGGCGCTGTAAGCAGCGATCAACAGCAGTGCACCGCACAGGCCCAGCCACAACGACGGATCCAGCACCGGACGCAGCATCAGCAACGCGGTAGCAAGAAAGAGGAAACCGAACACGCCTTTGAGCAGGTTCATCCACGCACCCGGTTTCGGCAGGAAGCGATTACCAACCGTGACCAGCAGCAACAGCGGTACGCCAATACCAATACCCAGCGAGAACAGAATCAAACCGCCGTGCAGCGCATTGCCACTCTGCGCGATATACAGCAGCGCACCGGCCAGCGGCGCGGTCATGCACGGGCCGACCAGCAGACCGGACAACGCGCCCAAAACACCGGCGCCAATCAGGCTGCCACCACTGCGACTGCGTGAGGCGTGTTCAAGACGATCACGCAGCGCCACCGGCAGTTGCAGTTCAAAGAAGCCGAACATCGGCAACGCCAGCACCACGAAGATCGCGGCAAAGGTGCCGAGCAGCCAAGGGTTTTGCAGCCACGCTTGCAGGTTGGCACCGAGCAGCGCGGCAATCACGCCCATCGCGGCATACACCAGCGCCATGCAAATCACATAACTGCCGGCCAGCGCAAAACCTCGACGCGGAGTGGCGCCGCTGCCGACGACCATGCCCGCCAGAATCGGCAGCATCGGCAACGTGCAAGGGGTGAAGGCCAGCAACAGACCAAGGCCGAAGAACACCAGCAAACTCCAGCCCAGCGCCCGTTGTTGCAGGCTGCTGGCCAAGGCTTGATCCGGCGCTTCGGTGCTGGCAGCGACGGCGGCTTTGCCCCCCAGATCAATCACGCGGGTTTGCGGCGGATAGCACAGACCGGCATCGGCGCAGCCCTGATAGCTGACCTTGATCTGGCCGCTGGCCGAGGCCGGGATTTTCACCTCCAGGCCTTGGCGGTAAACCGGTTGCTCACCGAAAAACTCATCGCTGTGGGATTCACCTGTTGGCAGCGCTGGTTGTTGTTCGGCGGTCAGCCCATCGAATTTCAGGCGTTTCTGATACAGGTAGTAGCCGTCGGTGATTTGCCAGAACAGCTGGGTTTCACCGGATTCCAGGCGTTCGGAGGTGAGGACGAACGCCTTGTCGACCGGCAAAAATTCCGGTTTTGATTCGAAAGGATTATTCCCGGCCTGGGCCAGGCTCGAAATCAGCAGTGCAAACAAAAGAAAAAAATGACGCATGGAGGAGCCTTGTCCCTGTGCAAGTGTGGCGAACAATGGGGGCTAGAGATTAACCGATGATTAACCTCGCCCGGTAACCCGCCAGACGCCGCATTTGCCCGGATCAGTCGCGTAACAGCCCTGGCCAATTGCCGTCGTTGACATCGATCGGACCGGCGAGAAGCCTGAATGTCATCAGGTTGTATCGCAGGTACTGATTACCTGTGAGGAAAATGTAGTAGTAACTGTCAGCCAGTGATCGGTCGTTTTGTACTGCAGTAATCATCCTGTGCTTATACGGTTCAAGTCCTGGCCAGGTGTCGTTAGTGATTTCTTTGTGAACTAAATGATGTTTAGGCGAAGTCAGATCCAGAGAGAGATAAGAGCCATCATTCAGCAGAAACTCAAAACCCCGAGGTCGCAGTGCAGTTTCACGCCAGGTGCCAGCGATAATGCGCTCGAAGTAGGGCGCCAGCATCGACCATGGCGATTTCGACAGGGGCATGAAACTGTTGACTCTGTCAGCGTCCTGATCGTATTTGCAGACCATGGGTTGCTCGCCGTCGAGGTAGAAAAACCACAGGATATCGGAGTCAAACCCCAGATATTCAGGGGTTTTAAAACCGGTGGTGGTAAATCCGAAGCGTAAATCCTTTGCGTGGGTATGGAAGTCATGCCAGTTGATGGCATTGGGCGTAGTGGGATGTCCATCAATAACCCGGTTGTCCTCAATGTCGAAGCGGGAGTAAGTATTGGTATCTTTGAAAAAGAAATAGATTTTGTCTTTGCCTGCGCGCCAGTCGACCGCTACAAAGTTTTTTAGTTGGGGCATGATCGTGTCCGGATTGAAATGATTAACAGAGAAGTTGCTGTTTTCGACAATAATCCAGTTGTGGTTAAAAGCACGGCAGTCTGTTATGCGCTTTGTTTCTGTAGCGGAATCAACCAGACGGTTTTAATCAATTACCGGCTGAAAAAGTACAATCAAACCGGGGGTTCCAAGCCCTATCTGCCTCTGCGCTTCTCGCCAGGCATAGCGCACGCCATAATTGCCACTTAATCTTTCTCTGTTCGAATCGCCTTTTTTGCTCACGGAGCTCCCATGCACGTACTGGTTTGCGAAGACGACGAGCTGATCGCCAGCGGGATCGTTGCCGGTCTCACGGCTCAGGGGCTGACCGTAGAGCACGTCAACACCGCGTCTAAGGCGCGGGCGATGCTCAAAGTCGCGGAATTTGACGTGATGGTGCTCGATCTCGGCCTGCCCGACGAAGATGGCCTCAAGTTGCTGCAACAATTGCGGCAGAGTGGCCTGGAAATTCCGGTGCTGATTTTGACCGCACGCGATTCGGTCACAGACCGCGTCGACGGTTTGCAGGCCGGCGCCGACGATTACCTGCTCAAGCCCTTCGATCTGCGCGAACTGTTCGCGCGTCTGCAAACCCTGTTGCGCCGCGTCGCCGGTCGCAGCGTCAATCTGATCGAGCACGGCGCACTGACTTATGACCCAAGCAGCCGCGAAACCATGCTCGCCGGGCAGCCGGTCGATCTGTCGCGACGCGAGCAATCACTGCTGCAAGCGCTGTTGCACAATCGCGGCCGGGTGCTTTCCACCGAACAGTTGAAAGACAGCGTCTACGGCTTCAACGACGAGTTGGAAAGCAACGCGCTCAACGTGCACATCCATCACCTGCGCAGCAAACTCGGCAAAGGCATCGTCGAAACCGTGCGCGGTCTGGGCTATCGCCTCGGCCCGGCGGATGGCGGAGATCAAGGCAAGTGATGAGTCTGCGACTGCGTCTGAGCCTGACCCTCGGCGCCGCGTTCGCGCTGATCTGGGCGCTGGCCGCGGCCTGGATGCTCAGCGACCTGCGCAACCAGATGATGTTTTCCCTCGACCAGCGCCTGGTGGCGTCGGCGCGCATGGTCGCCGGGTTGCTGGAACAGTTGCCGACACTGCCAAGCAAAGGCGAGGGCACTCACTTCAGCGCGGAACAACTGAACATTCCCGGCGGCATGGCGTGTCAGGTCAGTTCGTTACGCGGGGAAATTCTCGCCCGCAGCCACAACAATCCTGAACAAGCGCTGGAAGCCGAGAAAATGGGTTTCCACGATCAGATGATCGACGGCGCGCCGTGGCGCAGTTTCACCCTCGCGCGCGGCGATGTGCGCATCACCACGGCGGATCGGCAGATCGAACGTGAGGCGCTGAACATGTCGATTCTGCTCGCTGCTTCAGTGCCCGTGGGTGTGGCGTTGCTTGGCTGCTTGTGTCTGCTGTGGCTGGGCATCGGTCAAGGATTGGCACCGCTCAATCGACTGCGCGAAGCGTTGATGCGGCGTAATGCCGACTCGCTGGAACCGTTGCAGTTGCAGTCATTTCCCAGCGAATTGAAACCGTTGCTGGATACGCAGAATCAGCTGTTTCAGCGTATCGGCAAAACCATCGAGCGCGAACGCCGTCTGACCGGTGACGCCGCCCATGAACTGCGCAGCCCGCTGACGGCGATCAAGACTCACCTGCAAGTCGCGCGCATGACCGAGGGCAGCGCTCGCGATCAGTCACTGGCGCGGGCCGAGGAGGGCGCTGACCGATTGCATCGAACCCTTGAACAATTGCTGTTGCTGGCGCGGGTTGAGGGCAGTTTGTCGTTCGACGACGGCTCGCAATGCAGTGCCGAGCAAGTCGCGCGGTTGGCGATTCAGGATGCCACCGGCGGCGAGCGGCTGCGGATCAAACTGCAACTGCCTGCCCAACTGTCCGAGGCGCCGCTGCAAATGCCGGCAGTCTTGGCGATCGCCGCGCTGCGCAATCTGCTCGACAACGCGCTGCGCCATACACCGGAAGATTGCGCAGTGGAGGTGAGCATGGAAACCATCGGAAACCGCGTGCGTTTTGTCGTGCGCGACCATGGCCCGGGCATTGCGCCGGATGATTTGCAGCACCTGACCCAGCGTTTCTGGCGCAATGGTCAGAGCACCGGTTGCGGCCTGGGACTGGCGATTGTTCAGGCGATCGTTCAGCGTTGTGATTGCGCCCTGCATTTCGACAGCCGCGCGGATGGGTTGCGCGTCGAACTGAGCATGCCGCTGCAACCGATCTAATCCCAACGACGTCCCCATGTGGGAGCGGGCTTGCTCGCGAAAGCGGTGTACCAGTCAATGCAATGTTGCCTGACCCTGCGCTTTCGCGAGCAAGCCCGCTCCCACAGGGGATCTGTGTTAGGCACATTAAATGTAACTTCTTGGTGGTCGCTATACGGAGTTGGTGGCGGTAAGGTCAGCCCCAGCTTTATCTCAATGGATTGAGGAAACTGCGCCATGGAAGCCCCCATCTGCATTCGTCCCGCCACTCTGGCTGACGCCGGCATCATCAGCCGCATCATCGAACGTTCTATCCGCATCGGTTGCGCACTCGATCATCGCAACGATCCCCGACGGGTCAACGAATGGATTTCCCGGCAGTCAGCTGAAGACATCAGCGCCTGGCTCGCCAACCCGCAGCTCTACCTCAACATCGCCCTGCTCGACGACAAACCGATCGGCGTCGGCATGGCCACAGCGAATGGCGATATCACCTTCTGTTACGTGCAACCGGAGTGCTTTCGACGCGGTGCAGGCAGGGCGCTGATGACCGATCTCGAAGGCTGGTTGCGCATTCGCGGGGCGATCCACATTCAACTCAACAGCACCCGCACCGGTGAGCCGTTTTATCACCATCTGGGCTACCGCGAATCGGCGCCAGCCCTTAACGACAAAGGCCTGCAGACGCAGCCCATGAGCAAGCCGTTGGCAGACTCCAGCTGACAACTCGATCAAGGGTCTAAATCCTCGACACGCTGAAGCGTTTCCAGAACAGGAAAACCTGCAAGTGCGCCCCGCGACGGGAACGCGCATCTGCCCGGTGTGCTGTTTTGGTCACTATCCATAGCGTATTGAGGGTCGAGAGATGTCAGTCGCCACCAGCCTTATTGAAGAGTCGTCGGCCCGGGTCACCTCGGTGCCGGCGGAAACGCTGTACCAGTTCAACGAGTCGCCGCTGCTCGCGCGTCAGGCACAACAGGAATCCAATGCCCGCAGCTATCCGCGGCGCATTCCGCTGGCGCTCAAACGCGCCAAAGGTCTGTACGTTGAAGACGTTGAAGGGCGCACGTTCATCGACTGCCTGGCCGGTGCCGGCACGCTTGCATTGGGGCATAACCACCCGGTGGTGATCGAAGCGATCCAGCAAGTGCTGGCCGATGAATTGCCGCTGCACACGCTGGACCTGACCACGCCGGTCAAGGATCAATTTGTTCAGGATCTGTTTGCTTTGCTGCCAGCGGCTTTGGCAGCAGAAGCGAAAATCCAGTTCTGCGGCCCAACCGGTACTGATGCCGTGGAAGCCGCATTGAAACTGGTGCGCACGGCCACCGGACGCAGCACCGTGCTGTCGTTCTCCGGCGGTTATCACGGCATGAGCCAGGGCGCGTTGAGCCTGATGGGCAGTCTGGGGCCAAAGAAACCGTTGGGCGCGTTACTCAGCAACGGCGTGCAGTTCATGCCGTTCCCGTACGACTACCGTTGCCCGTTCGGCCTCGGCGGCGTGGCCGGTGTGAAAGCCAACCTGAGCTATCTGGACAACCTGCTCAACGACCCCGAAGCCGGCGTGCAACTGCCCGCAGCGGTGATCGTCGAAGCAGTGCAGGGCGAGGGCGGAGTGATTCCGGCGGACATCGAGTGGCTGCGCGGTTTGCGCCGGATCACCGAGAAGGCCGGCGTCGCATTGATCGTCGACGAGATTCAAAGCGGATTCGCCCGCACCGGCAAGATGTTTGCCTTCGAACACGCGGGCATCGTGCCAGACGTGGTGGTGCTGTCCAAAGCCATCGGCGGCAGCCTGCCGCTGGCGGTGGTGGTCTATCGCGACTGGCTCGACACCTGGCAGCCGGGCGCGCACGCCGGCACCTTCCGTGGCAATCAAATGGCGATGGCTGCCGGGTCGGCGGTGATGCGTTATCTGGTCGAACACAAGGTTTGCGAACATGCCGCCGCCATGGGCGAACGCTTGAGCGAGCACTTGCGGATTCTACAGCGCGACTTCCCGCAACTCGGCGATATTCGCGGTCGCGGTCTGATGCTCGGGGTTGAACTGGTCGACCCGAACGGTGCGGCGGATGCGCTCGGTCATCCGCCGGCCTTCGCCCGTCTGGCGCCGCTGGTACAGCGTGAATGCCTTAAGCGCGGGCTGATTCTGGAGCTCGGCGGTCGGCATGGCGCGGTGGTGCGTTTTCTGCCGCCGCTGGTGATTACTGCGGCGGAGATCGACCGTGTCGCCGAGATCTTCGGCCGCGCGTTGGCCGCTGCCACCACCGCTGTGTAAATTTTTCGCCGCGCCGAACGTTCTTTCTTTATACCCGGCTGCACCCGTTGTGCAGCCCACCCTTACAACGATGGAGAACCAGCATGACGTCAGTATTCGACCGCGAGGACATCCTCTTTCAGGTCGTGGTCAACCACGAAGAGCAGTACTCGATCTGGCCGGACTACAAGGCCGTGCCGGAAGGCTGGCGCACCGTGGGCAAGAGCGGCCTGAAAAAGGAATGCCTGGCCTACATCGAGGAAGTCTGGACTGACATGCGTCCGCTGAGCTTGCGGCAGAAGATGGAAGCGCAGGTCGCGGCGCAGTAAGCGCCCGGCAAAAACAAACCCGCTAACCGGTGACGGTTAGCGGGTTTTTTTATGTCCTTAAAAGATCGCAGCCTTCGGCAGCTCCTACATTGGTAAGCATAAATCCTGTAGGAGCTGCCGAAGGCTGCGATCTTTTGATCTTCAGCCCTTCAATCCTTTAAGCACCAAATCCACATTCCCCTCCAGCTCCGCCACCGGATCCGCCGCATCGGTACTCAACACCACCAACCGACTACCCGAGGCCGCCACCGCCGCTTTCACCGCATCGGAAGGCTGGCGATGATGCAGCACCACCGCCACGTCATTATCCTTCAACGTCGCCGTCAGTTTCTGCAGATCCTCAGCCGTCCATTCCGCATCCGGCCGTGGATCCTGGCCGACCAACTCCAGATTGAGGCTGCCAATCAAATAGCCAAAGTGATCACTCAAACTCATCACACTCAGATTATCCGCGCTGGCCAACTTCGCCTCGCTGTCGGCACTGAGTTTGAGCAAACGCTGTTTCAACGCCGCCAGATTCGCCTCGATTGCAGGCTTTGCGCTCGGTGCCAGACGCACCAGATCCGCCGCCATCACGTCGGCCATGCGCCCCATGTTGTTGCTCGCCAGCCACGGCTGACTGTTCAAGCCGTCCACCTTCAGATCCGGCTGCACAGCGATGCCGGGCAGGGCGCCGTCCACCGGGCGCGCGGCGTCGACCTCAACGATACGGATATTGCTGCGCCGAGAAATCGGGTACAGCGGATCATCGGCCCACAGCGAGCGCACGCCGATCACCGCGTCGGCGTCGGTCGCCAGTTTGCTCAGCGCCGGCGCGCCGCGTCCGGTGAAATAAGCGGTCTGGCGACTGCCCGGCAGATTCGCCGGCGCCGCGCGTTCGAGCTTGACATCAGTGCCTTTGAGCAACACTTCGCCCAAGCCGTAGGTGATCGGCAGCGAAGCCAGCACGTGCAGCGGCTTGGCGCTTTCAGCGGCGAACACCGGAGTGCTGACCACGCCGTAGAGGGCCATGGCCAGGGTCAGTTTGCGCATTGAAAAAGTCATTTATCCAAGATTCCCTTTCAGACTCGGGACGACGCCGCGCGCGATGGCGGCGAGGGCGAAGGCAATGCCGGCAACCAGAATGATCGCGGCGCCGGACGGAATCGGCAGATCGAAAACGATCGGCGCGAGAATCCCGCACAAGGTGCTCACAGTAGCGATCAACACTGAATACCAGAAAAAGCCCTTGAGCGACTGGCTGAGCAAGCGTGCCGCAGCGGCCGGAATCACCAGCAGCGCACCGACCAGAATCGCACCAATGACCTTTACCGCCGCCACAGTGATCAAGGTCACCAGAATCACAAACAGATAGTCCAGGGTCTTCACCGCGACGCCGCGCACCGCCGCCAGTTGCGGGTTGAAACTGGCAAGCATGATGCGGTTGTACAACGGCAGTGCCAGCGCCATGACCAGCGAGCCGACGATGGCCAGCACCGCCAGGTCATTGCCATTGACGGTCAACACCGAACCGAACAGCACGTTCTCCAGAATGTGCACGTTGATCTTGCCGGCGAGAATCAGCAGCAGGCTCGCACCCAAGGCCAGCGACACCGAGAGGAACACGCCGATCAAGGTATCTGGCGCCAGACCGGTGCGGTTACGCAGGTAATTGAGCAGGATGCCGAACAACAGGCAGTAGCCGAACAGACTGCCGTACGGCCCGGTGTAGGGTTCGCCAAGCAGAATGCCAATGGCCACGCCGGTCAATGCGGCATGGCCGACCGCTTCGGAGAAGAACGCGAAGCGCTTGACCACCACCAGCGTGCCGAGGCCGCCGAGCACCGGGCCGATCAACAGGCCGGCGAGCAGCGCATTGACGACAAAACCGTAGGCCAGCGCTTCCGGCAGATAACCGGACGAGGCCCAGCCTTGAACCATCAAACGAAAGGCTTCGTAACTCATCAGCTCGCGCTCCGTGGATGGGTCGAAAACAGTGTCAGCAGACGCTCCGGGGTCAACGCCTCGCGAGGTGTGGCGTCGAACAGCACGCGACGATTGAGGCCGGTGACGCGATCGGCCAGACGGCCGACGGCTTCCAGATCATGCTCGATCCACAACACCGTGATGCCGGCCGCACGCCAATCGCCGAGCAGGCGTTCGAACACCTGAATCCCGGCTTCGTCGAGAGCTGACATCGGCTCATCGAGCACCAGCAATTGCGGCGCCGGAATCAAACCCTGTGCGAGCAAAACCCGCTGCCGCTCACCGCCGGACAGCGCGCCCATGCGCCGCTTGCGCTTGTCCTGCATGCCGACGCGTTCCAGCGCATCGCCGATGGCGCCGGCGTAGTGTTTGCTCAAACCGAGGAACGCCGGACGACGCTGGCACATCGCGGCCATGAAATCGTCGACGGTCATCGGCAGACCGCGATCGAATTCCAGCGTTTGCGGCACATAACCGATGGTGCCGGGCTCGCCGGGCCATTGCAGGCTGAGCTGGCCCTGATGCGGCATCTGCCCGAGCAGGGTTTTGATCAACGAACTCTTGCCGCCACCGTTGGGGCCGACCAATGCGTGTACGTTGCCGGGCAACACCTGAAAACTGACCTTATCGAGAATCGTCGTCCGCCCCAGCGTCAGACAAACCTCAGCAAAATCCAAAGTCGGCCCCGAAACCTGTAGGAGCGAGCCTGCTCGCGAAAGCGGTGTGTCATCCAGCGAAGATATTGACTGAGCGGACGCCTTCGCGAGCAGGCTCGCTCCCACAGGGGATCCGGGCTCATTCGAAATTGATTCTTTTGAAGTCATGCCCCCGACTCCTGAATCGCCCGCACCACGGTGTTGAGGTTGCCGGTCATTTCCTTTTCGTACTTGTCGGCGGTGTATTCGCCGTAGGAAATATGCGACAGCGGGTACAGCTTCACCCCGGATTCACGCTGAATGGTATCGACGTAACTCGACGGGAAATCCATCTCCGAGAAGATCACTTTCACGTCCAGTTCGCGCAGTTGATCGATGGTCTTCTTCAACTGGCTCGGGCTCGGCTCGATGCCGTGCGCCGGCTCGACCACGGCGGTTACTTCCAGACCGAACTCACGCAACAGATAGTCGTAAGCGGCATGGACGGTGGCGACGCGCAACTCGGCGTTCGGCGCCTCGGTCAGCTTGGCCAGCGCGTCGGCGCGCATCTGCCGCAGGCGTTTGCCGTAGGCGCGGGCGTTCTGCGTGTAGGTTTTGGCGTTGTCCGGGTCGAGTTTGCCCAGTTCGCGGGCGATGTTGTTGACCTGGGCGATCGAGGCGCTGATCGACAAGAACGTGTGCGGGTTGACCACTTTGCCGGCCCCGCGCGCGGCTACGCCAGTGGCGGCCAAGAGCGGCACGTTTTCGTTGGCTTCGATGGTTTTGACGTTCGGCGTTTCGCTGGCGGCGATCATCCGGTCGGCAAAATCATCATGGCCGACACCGTTGAGCACGATCACGTCCAGTCCGCTGATGCGCTTGATGTCTTCGGCGCGCGGCTCGTAGGCGTGCGGGTTGAAACCGGCCGGAATCAGCGGCACCACTTCGGCCTTATCGCCGACGATGTTCGCCACATAGCTGTAATACGGGTGCAGGGTGATGCCGATGCGCAGGCGTTTGGCCTGATCGGCGCTGGCCAACGGGCTCAGCAGGCAGGCACAGAGACCGGCTAAAAACAGACGCAACAACGGACGGCGGGACGATGAAATAGACATGGGCAAACGGTCTTCTCTCGGGTGAGGGCGAGGAATCAATGGCGGTGTTCGCGGGTAACCCCGGCATCGTATTGCGCGACGATCTGTTTCCAGCCCGACGCGGACAGGGCGGCGGCGGTCAGTTCGGTCGGCACTTTGAGATCGGCATCGCGGTTGAGCCAGATGTCCGGTGCAGCGCTGTGATCGGCGCTCAACAGCATCACGAACGAACCGGCGACGGCGGGTGCCTGACTGTGGCCAAAGTAGGCAGTGTCGGCCAGCAATTGCCAGGCATGACCGCCGCGACTGACCGAACTCGCATCCTGAGCAAACGGCGCGAAACCTTCGTCAGCCAGATTTTTCGGGGTCGGCAAGGTTTGCTGTTCTTCGCGTAGCAGACGGATTTCGTCGAGGGTCACTCGCAGATCGGCATAGATGCCTTGCTCCGAAGCACTGAGATCGCGGCGCGCATCGAACTGATGACTGGCGACCGGCTCCGGCTCATGGGACACCCCGCGCCACGCCACCACCGAACCGGCGACCGCGAGAATCAGCAGGCACAACAGCAACACATTGAGGGTTTCATGGCCGGCACCGGCCGGGCGGACGACTTGCGTGGTGGGCGTACTCATGGGGCCTCAATATCCGCTTGGTCGATTTCGACGACGTGGCCGGGACCCGCGTCGAACAGCACGTAGAATTCGGCGCCGGGTTTTTTGAAGGTCAGCGTTGAATCACTGCCAAGCTTGCCCGGCACCAGAATCGTTTCGTCGTAACCGATCACGTCGAGGGTCACGCCGGGGGCGCCGCTGCCGTCGGAAAAACCGCCGGTGCATTTGATCTGGTCGGCGTCGATGGCTTTGCATTCGCACATCGGGTTATGCGCCAGAGCGCTGCCAGTGAAACCGGCGCAGAGCACCAGCAACGCGGCGCTCAGCCGCAGGCAGGAAGGGCGTTGCGAGCGGGTCATGGTTTGGCTCCTTGTTGAGTCAGCCAGGCAATGGTGGCGGGGGAGGCCTGGCTCAGGGGAATCGAGGCCTGATGCATGCTGCCGTCCCAGCCTTCCATGGTGATCCACAGTTCGGCGTCGGCTTTGGTTTTCTCCGGCACCGGCAACTGCGCGCCCATGCGATACGGCGCGCCGAAGAAAATCACCCCGGCGGCGCGCAGGCTGCGCGGTTTGCCGATGCGCAGATACGTGGCTTTAACCTTGTCGATGCAAGCATCACAAAGCGCGGCGTTGAAGCCTTTCATGTAGCCGGCCGGGCCTTCCAGACGTGGCGCCTCGTTGCGCAATTCGGCGAGGCGCAGGCTCCACGGGCCGACTGCGATTTCGCCGACTTCGCGTTCACCGAGGCCGGCATCGCCGCGAAACAGCGCGACATCGGCGAAGTATTTCGGCATGAAACCCAGCGGGATCAGCAGCAACAGCACGTTGATGTGGAAACGCCATTTGTGCCAGAACACGCTCAAGCGCGACGGTTGCGGCAAAGCTGCGGACTTGCTCATGGGTTGACCTCCGACGTTTCCCGGCGCATCGCCGGTTGCGCCTGCACGCGGTTTTTCTTCGATTCACGCTTGAGAGCATTGGCCGTGGCCAGCGCCGTGCGTTTGGTCCAGATCAACAAACCGCTGAGCACCATCATGCTCAGCAGCAGGCCGAAGAAGAACCAGATCAACTTGATCCACAACCCGCCAAAGTCGCCGGTGTGCAGCGGGCGCATGGATTCGGTGACGAACTCCAGCGACGTGCGGTCGCTCAACAAACGTGAAGTGGCCAACTCACCGCTGTAAGGATCGAGCGTCGCGGTCTGGAACATCAACGGATACCAGCCGCGACCGCCGACGTTCAGGTGGGTATAGGCGTTGGCCGGCAGGCTGACGAAGCTGACTTCGAGGCCGGGGATTTTCTCTTGGGCGATTTCAATGGCGCGATCCAGACTGATGCGCGGCGGCGGGCTGCCGTCGGCCGAGATCGGCACCGCTTCACGGGACATCGCCGGAATGACCGGTTCGCTGGAGATGGAAATGTGGTTGTCGAACAGCAGCGCCTGAATCAGGAACCAGGTGCCGGTGATCGAGATCACGGCGATAAACCAGATCGACCAGATGCCGCTGAGGCGGTGGAAATCGCCCCAGAAGATTCGCGCGCCGTGGCGAAAGCGCAGGGTCGGACTAAAGAATCCTTTCCAGAAGCGTTTATAAACCACCAGCCCGGTGACCAGCGAAGCCAGCAACGGCAGACCGAGGAACGACACCAGGTACCAGCCCCAACTGAAACCGTTGGTGAACGGCACCAGCCACCAGCCATGCAGCGCGCGGGTAAAGGCCTGGAAGTTGAAGTCGGGCGCGACTCCCTGAATCACCCCGGTATACGGGTTGACGTAAACGGTCTGCTCGCGGCCGTCCGGGTAGCTGACCTGCACGTCCAGGGCAAAATGCGACTCATCCGGGCGGCTGATGCTCTCGACCACGGTGCGTGGTTCGGCTTTTTTGATCGCCGCGAGTACCTGGTCGTAGCTGAGCAGCGGTGCGTCGTCGGTCGGTTGGCTGGCGCGCATTTGCGGGTTGGCCAGCCAGACGATTTCCTGGCTGACCACCGCCAGCGTGCCGGTGACACAGACGATCAGCACAAAGAACCAGATCGGTAACGCCAGCCAGCTATGAACGAGGAACCACAGTTTGGAGCGGGATTTCTTCGACATGATTGCGCGTCTTGATTTCGATGGAAGGGCGCGGTACCACGGGCTTCGCAGCACAGCAGTCCCCGAACGACCGGTCGTGGCTTTTGCCTACGCGAACGGCCTGCATCTCTATAAGACGAATGAGCGACGCAAATCCCGAAAGGCGATATGAAAGCAAATGTTTCGCAATTCCCCGATCATCCAGTTCCCCTGTGGGAGCGAGCCTGCTCGCGAAGGCGACGGGTCAGTCACTTCATTCTGTGCTGAGCCACCGCTTTCGCGAGCAGGCTCGCTCCCACAGGGGGGTTGTGGTGTTCGGGGGATTGAACACGATTCATGATCTGCGCCATCACTGTCTGGCAATTGATGGGCGGCAGCGCCTGCCTATGATGGGGATCACTTGGATTGCTTGAGTGAATGCCCTGATGAGCCCCAGAACCCTTTACGACAAACACATCGATTCCCACACGGTCTGCCCTCTCGACGATCAGGGTCATGTGCTGCTGTATATCGATCGTCAGGTGATCAACGAATACACCAGCCCGCAAGCGTTCAGCGGCTTGCGCGCGGCCGGGCGCGAAGTGTGGCGGCCGGGCACGGCGCTGGCGGTGGTCGATCACGTCAACCCGACCACGCCGGTGCGCATCGCTGCGATGCCCGATGTCGGCGGTGCGCGGCAAGTGTCGTATCTGGCGGAGAACTGCCGGGACTTCGGCATCGAACTGCTGGATATCCTCGACAAGCGCCAAGGCATCGAACACGTAATCGCCCCCGAGCAAGGCTTCATCCTGCCGGGCATGGTCATCGCGGCCGGCGACAGCCACACCACGACCTATGGCGCACTCGGTGCGTTCGGATTCGGCATCGGCACCTCTGAAATCGAGCATCTGTTGGCCTCGCAGACACTGGTCTACAAACGCCTGAAAAGCCTGCGCGTCACCGTCGACGGCGAGTTGGCGCCGGGCCTGACCTCGAAGGATGTGATCATGGCGCTGATTGGCCAGATCGGCGCGTCCGGCGCCACCGGTTACGCCATCGAATTCTGCGGTTCGACCATTGATGCCTTGAGCGTCGAAGCGCGCATGACCATTTGCAACATGGCCGTCGAGGCCGGTGCGCGCGGGGCCTTTATGGCGCCGGACGAGAAAGTCTTCAGCTACTTGAAAGGCAAACCGCGCGCGCCCCAAGGTGAGTTGTGGGATCGCGGCGTGGAAAAATGGCGCGAATTGCGCAGCGATCCCGGCGCTGTGTTCGATCGCGAAATACACCTCGACGCCAGTGGGCTGGAGCCAATGGTGACCTGGGGCACCAGCCCGGACCAGGCCGCTGCCATCGGTGCGCGAGTGCCGGATCCGCAATTGATCAGCGACCCGATCCTGCGTCAGGACATGCGCCGCGCCCTCAACTATATGGGCCTCGAAGCGGGCATGGCGCTCAGCGACATCGTCATCAGCCACGCTTTCATCGGTTCATGCACCAACGCGCGGATCGAAGATTTGCGGGATGCCGCCAGCGTCGTGCGCGGGCAACGCGTCTCCGAGCACGTGCGCGCGATGATCGTGCCCGGCTCCAGCGAAGTGCGTGCGCAAGCCGAAGCGGAAGGGCTGGCGCAGATTTTTCTCGACGCCGGTTTTGAATGGCGCCAGTCCGGTTGCTCGATGTGCCTGGCGATGAACGACGACGTGCTCGACCCCGGCGACCGCTGCGCGTCCAGCACCAACCGCAATTTCGAAGGCCGCCAGGGCGCCGGCGCACGCACGCATTTGATGAGCCCGGCGATGGTCGCCGCTGCTGCGATCAGCGGTCGACTCACCGACATCCGCCACTTTGGAGAACGCCCATGAGCCTGCAACCCTTCACTCAAGTCAGCGGTCAGGCCGCGCCGTTTCTGGCGGCCAACGTCGACACCGACGTAATCATGCCGAAACAGTTTCTCAAGGGCATCGATCGCCAAGGGCTGGATCGCGGGGTGTTTTTCGATCTGCGATTTTTGCCGGATGGCAGGCCCAATCCTGATTTCGTGCTCAATCAAGCGGCATGGCGGGGTGCGAGTTTTTTGGTGGTCGGGCCGAATTTTGGCTGCGGTTCCAGTCGTGAGCACGCGGTGTGGGGGTTACAGCAGTTGGGCGTTCGCGCGTTGATCGGCAGCAGTTTTGCCGGGATCTTTTACGACAACTGCCAGCGTAACGGGGTGTTGTTGATCACCCTGGAAGAGGCGCAGGTGCAGCGGATCGGCCAGCTTGTTGGTCAGGCTGAAACGGCGCGGATCAGTATTGATCTGCAAGCGCAGCAGATTGGTTTGGCGGATGGCAGTGTGATCGATTTCCAGATCGATACCCTGCGCAAAACTTCGCTGTTGCTGGGGCTGGATGCGATCGGCAGCACCTTGCAACGCCGCGAACAGATCCAAGAGTTCGAACGCCAACATCTGGCTGACAACCCGTGGTTAAGCTAAACGCATAACCTGTGGGAGCGGGCTTGCTCGCGAAAGCGGTGTGTCAGTCACCATCATCGTTGACTGACATACCGCTTTCGCGAGCAAGCCCGCTCCCACAGGGGTTTTGTGTTGTGTTTGGGTTATAGCGACAGACTTTTGAAGTGTTCTTGCAAGAATTCCACACACGCCCTCAACTTCCCAGAATTCGCCAACCGCGTCGGGTACACCGCCCAGACATTCGCGCTCTGCCCGTAATCCTCCAGCACCTGCACCAGCAACCCTTGCTCCAGCAACGGTTTCACATCCCACAATGAACGCAGCAACACCCCACGCCCATCCAGCGCCCATTGCAGAACAATCTCGCCATTGTTCGACGACAACGGCCCGCTGACCCGCACGCTTTCCTGCCCGCCCTCGCGATCCAGATTCCAAATGCCGAAGGCGTTGTCGCGTTCTTTGATCACCAGACAGTCATGCTGCTGCAAGTCATCCAGCGTCAGCGGCGTGCCACGCCGTTGCAGATAATTCGGCGCCGCGCACAGCACGCGTCGATTGCTCACCAGACGTCGACCGATGTGCTGCCCGGGAATGTCGTCGCCGACGCGGATTTCCAGGTCGAAGCCTTCGTTGATGATGTCCACCACCCGATCAAACAGGTCGAGACGAATCTGCAGTTCCGGGTAGCGCTCGGCCAGCAACGACACCGCTGGCGCCACGTGATTGCGACCGAAACCGAAACTGCTGCAGATGTGCAAACGCCCACGCGGTCTGTCGTGGGCGTCGGAAAGTTCGTCGTGCAGTTGCTGGAAGTCATCAAGAATGCGCAACGCCCAGCGCTGCACACGCTCGCCATCCTCGGTCAGCGAGACGCGCCGACTGGTGCGATGCAGCAGGCGTGTGCCAAGGGTGGTTTCGAGAATCTGGATGCGTTTGCTGACATAGGCGGGCGACAGGCCCAACTCATCGGCCGCGGCGGCAAAGCCGTTTTTGCGGATCACGGTGAGCAGCACACGCAGGTCTTCGGGCAGGGGCACGGTGTCTTTCTTCTGGGACATGTCAAAACGCACGCTGGCGGCAGAAGCCGCCAGCATAGCACCGCGATTTACAGGCTCTGTTCAGCGCAGAAAGGCCAGCGCTTCTGCAAGCAACAGTTCGGGGACTTCTTCGGCGATGTAATGGCCGGCGGGCAGGGCCTGGCCAGTGACGTTCGTCGCCACTTGCTGCCATTCCTGGAGCGGATCGAAACAGCGGCCGACGGTGCCTTCCGCGCCCCACAGCACCCGCAAAGGCAAACTCAAATGATGATTGGCAGCGATGTCGGCGCGGTCGTGTTCCAGATCGATGCCGGCGCTGGCGCGGTAATCTTCGCAGATGCCGCGTGCGCTGCCGGGTTGTTGCAGGCAGCGGCGGTATTCGCTGAAGGCTTCGTCGGTGAACGGTTTGAGGCCGGCGCTGCGACTGCCCATCACGCTGCGCAGATAACCTTCCGGGTTGGCTTCGATCAGCGTTTCCGGCAGCGGCGCCGGGCGAATCAGGAAGAACCAGTGCCAGTAGGCGCGGGCGAAGGCTTCGTTGGTTTGGGTGTACATCGACAGGGTCGGGGCGATGTCCAGCAGCATCATGCGTTGCACGGCGGCGGGGTGGTCGAGGGCGAGGCGATGAGCGACGCGCGCGCCACGGTCGTGGGCGAGGATCGAGAATTGCTCGAAGCCCAGCGCTTGCATCAATTCGACGTTGTCGCGGGCCATTTCGCGTTTCGAGTAGCTGAGGTGCAACTCGTCAGCGTCGGGGCGACTGCTGTCGCCGTAACCGCGCAGGTCGGCGGCGACCACGGTGAAATGTTCGGCCAGTTGTTCGGCAATCTTGTGCCAGATCACATGGGTCTGCGGATGGCCGTGCAACAGTAACAGGCCCGGCCCGCTGCCGCCGACGCGGCAGGCAATGTCGACGCCATTGACGTGGCGCTGGTCTTTGAGGAATCCGGCAAACATCGGGGCTGATCCTTGTTTCAGGGTTCTTGTGGCCTGCATCCTGAAAGCGTCCGGGGTTTGGGGCAAGGCGCAAAGCGTGATGGGCGGGTTCATGAAGTGTGATTTGTTTGTCAGTACCGGCCCCATCGCGAGCAGGCTCACTCCTACAATTGGAATGCAGTCCCCCTGTAGGAGTGAGCCTGCTCGCGATAGCGCCTATGCAAACACTGCAAAACCTAACCCTGGCTAAACATCTCCATCGCTCTTTGCCTGATCTGCTCCTCAGTCAAATCCTCCTTGCGCGAGGCCAGAAACCACAGATGCCCATACGGATCCTTCAACGTCCCGCTGCGATCGCCGTAAAACTGATCCTTGACCTCCGACACCGATGTCGCCCCGGCATCCAGCGCTCGCTGAAATGACTTGTCGACATCCGTCACATACAAATGCAAACCAACCGACACCGCGTTATCCGGACTGCTCAACGGCCCCTGATCACACGGCGAACCGAGCATGATCGCGCTGTCACCAATGCGCAGTTCGGCGTGGCCAATGCCGCCGTCGGGCATGGACAGGCGCATGACTTCAGTCGCACCAAACGCTTTCTTGTAAAACTCGATGGCCTCGGCGGCTTTGTGAATGCCGAGGTAGGGGGTGATGCTGTGATACCCCTCGGGAATGGGTTTGACGCTCATGACCTTCTCCCTGATTGTTGTTTTGCGAGGTGAAGGATCACTATAGAACTGTCGGCGCAGTGCAGATTTTTGCCCGACGAGCAGCACCAAAATTGAGCGATGGAAACCAGTCTTTGTGGCGAGGGGATTTATCCCCGTTGGGCTGCGAAGCAGACCCTAAGTCAGTCAATGAGGTATATCTGAAGGAATAGGGATGCAGGTTTTGGGGCTGCTTCGCAGCCCAACGGGGATAAATCCCCTCGCCACAGGGTTTTCCATCAGTCTTTAGGGAAGTGCGGGCCAGGGCCCTGTTCACCGAGCACATCGCCCTGATTGCGCAGCGGGCAGGCCTCCATTGAAAGGCAACCACAACCAATACAGCCATTCAAACGATCCCGCCGCCACTGTTCGGACAACACCCGCCAATCCGCCGCCGTCGGCGCACGGTCATCCGGCAAAATCTTCAGCGCTTCGCCAATTTCCGCCAACGGAATCCCCAGCCGTTGCGCAACCTTGATCAACGCCACCCGCCGCAGCACCTCACGCGGATAGCGCCGCTGATTGCCGGCATTACGCTGGCTCTTGATCAGTCCCTTCGATTCATAGAAGTGCAGCGCCGTCACCGCCACGCCACTGCGCGCCGCGACTTCGCCAACCGTTAGCTGCTTGTGCACCTGTTCTTTGCTGATCATTGGAAAACAGCTCTTGACCTTGACTTAACTAGAGGTTTTACCCTGCAGGCCTTCGAGTCGCAAGATTCGCCTTACAGCCAAGTGGGGACTTTCATGCAAGCAACAGCGAAAAATCGCAGTTTCACCCAGTTGATCGAATTCGAAATCGAACCACGTCAGCAGCCGGCATTGGTCAATGCGCTGTCGGTACAGACTGAACGTCTGGCCCAGCGCTACGCGGGATTTGTCAGTGCCAGCGTGCAGGCCAGCGACGATGGCCGGCGCGTATTGAGTTTTCTGCAATGGCAGACCCGCGAAGCGGGGGAGGCGGCGTTTCGCAGTTTCGAGAGCGGCGAGCAGGACTTTTGGCAGTTGATCCACACGCATCAGGCGAAAACCATCACCTTCAATTCCTTTCAGGTGCTCAGCAGCATCGCCCGCAGTCACGACGATGCGCTGCACTGCAATCTGGTCGGCTAGATCGACAGTTGAAGCAGGCGTTCGCCGTGCAGATTGGCGGGTGCCCGGCGCTTGTTCACTGCCAGTTCGCCGATCTTGATCAACCGTGTGCGTGTGACGTTGCGGCTCAGGCCGAGCAGGGCGGCGGTGTGCACTTGGTTGTAGTGGCAGAAGCGGTAAGCCGCGCGCAGCAACGCGTCTTCGACTTTTTCGTGGAGGGCGCCGGCCTGTTGCGCGAAGAGTTTTTGAAAGGCCTGCTCCAACAACGCTTCCGGTGAGTCGTAGGCACTGTTGTGATGATCGTCCGGGCGTTCGATGCGCAGATTGGACAGACGCAAATCATCGCGTTCGATCACGCCGTTACGGCAGATCAACAAGGTGTGATGAATGACGTTTTCCAATTCGCGGATGTTACCCGGCCAACTGTAACCGCGCAGTTTGTGCTCGGCGCCGGGGCTGATGCTGACTCGCCCGTAACCGAGACGCTGACTGTAGGCCTCAATGAAATGCCGGGTCAGCGGCAGGATGTCGCCGGGGCGATCGCGCAACGGACTCAGTTCCAGATTGACCACGTTGAGGCGGTAATACAGATCCTCACGGAAATTGCCGGCATTGATGGCTTTCTCCAGTTGCACGTTGGTCGCGGCCAAAACCCGCACATCGATCGGAATGCTTTTACGCGAACCGAGCCGCACCACTTCGCGTTCCTGTAATACCCGCAACAACTTGACCTGAATCGCCATCGGCAGATCGCCGATCTCGTCGAGAAACAAGGTGCCGCCGTCCGCCGCTTCGAACCAGCCAGCCTTGGCGCTCAAGGCGCCGGTGAACGCGCCTTTTTCATGACCAAACAATTCGGCCTCGACCAGCGACTCGGAAAACGCGCCGCAATTGACCGCGATAAACGGCCGATGGCGACGGTTGCTCAGGTTATGAATATGCCGCGCCACCAACTCCTTGCCGGTACCGGTCTCGCCGATGATCAGCACGCTAGCCTCGCTCGGTGCAACCTGTTGCAAATGCGCGAGCAGGGCTTGGGACTTCGGATCTTCGAACACCTGCGCGGTGGCACGGATCGACGTGGCCAGCGCGGGTGAGGGCGGTAAGGTCAGCAGTTGCATGGGCTCGTCCTTTTTTTTAGTTCAAATGCAGACAGGTCAGGAATAGAAAGTCGGCACCGGCAGCGACTGGTTCAGCGCCCAGTCGCCCAGTTCATGGAGTTTGTAATCCAGCGGATCGTGCAGGGTTTGCGTGCGCAAGTTGCGCCAGTGCCGGTCGAGACGCAGCGAGGCGTGGGTCGAGCGCGCGCCGGTGACTTCGAACAGACGGCTGCAAATCTCCAGACCCTGACGACTGGCCGCGACTTTGGCCGTGGCAATCGCCGTGGCGACATGCCCGCGTTCTTCGGCGCTGAGGTTTGCGCCTTTCGCCCACGCTTCATCCAGCAACGCCGCCGCGCGTTCGACCAATAAACGAATGCCTTCGAGGGCCACCCAGAACTCGCCGAAATGCGCGAGCACATACGGGTCTTCACGCACCTCGCGCGCCGAGGATTTGTGCCAGAGCCGGGTTTCCTTGAGGGTGTACTGTCGCGCTTCCTCGAACGCACCTTCGGCAATCCCGAGAAACATATGCGTGAAAGTCAGCTGCGCGATCAGTGGTCGCAAGCAGGCGAACGGCGTGCTCAGCGGGCCCGGATCAAGCAGCAGCTCCGACTCTTCGACACGCACGCGTTCGAATGTGGCGCTGCCGCTGTCGGTCTGACGCTGGCCGATATTGTTCCAGTCGTTGTGCAAAGTGATGCCGCTGCGGCCGCTGGGAATCGCCGCGATCAGCAATTTGCCGCCCGCGCTTTCATCGACTGCCGAGGCAATCAACATCTGCGAATCGCTGGCACCGGAGCAGAAGCTTTTCTTCCCGGAAAACTCACGCCAGCCACCGAGGTTTTTGACCACGGTGCGGGTGTCGAGGGGGTTCAGCGCGTTGCCCCAGAACCAGTTCTGCCGCGCGGTCTGTTCGAACCACGGCTGCCATTGTTCCGGTCGCGAGAACAGGCGCACGGTGGCGAGCATCAGATGATGAAAGCCGAAAACGTGAGCGATAGAGCTGTCGACCTTGGCGAACTCGCGGACGATCTGCAGGGTTTCACTCCACGTCGCGCCGAGGCCCCCATAACGGGTGGGAATGCTCAGGGCCAGCAGGCCGCTGTCGCGCAGAGCATCGCGCTCGGCTTTCGGCGTGCCACCGCGCTCGTCGCGTTCGACGGCGGTGAGGGCAAACTCGGCGGCCAGTAGGCGGGCGGTTTGCAGCGGGGATAACAGGGTACTTTGCGGTTTGGCGGTCACACGGTGTTCCTCAAAATCGACGCAATCCCCCTGTGGGAGCGGGCTTGCTCGCGAATGCGCTGGGTCATCGATATAAATGGTGACTGACACGACGCCTTCGCGAGCAAGCCCGCTCCCACAGGGAATTCGGTTCAGGCAGTGGCTTTGGTGGGCAGCACATCATTGGCAATCATTTCGCCAAACGGCCCGGTCAGGTTGGTCACGCCACGCCCGGCCAGGCTCGCGTACGGCTCGGGCAGCAGCGGGAACACCAGCTCGGCAAAGCGGTAAGCCTCTTCCAGATGCGGATAACCGGAGAAGATGAAGCTTTCGATGCCCAGATCCGCGTACTCCTTGATCCGTGCCGCCACTTGTTGCGGATCGCCAACCAGCGCCGTCCCCGCGCCACCGCGCACCAGACCGACACCGGCCCACAGGTTCGGGGCGATTTCCAGATTGTCGCGACGGCCATCGTGCAACGCCGCCATGCGCCGCTGGCCTTCGGAGTCAAAGCGCGAAAAGGATTTCTGCGCCGCTTCTATCGTCTCGTCGCTGATGTGCTCGATCAGTTTGTCGGCGGCTTTCCACGCCTCTTCGGCGGTCTCGCGGACGATCACGTGCAGACGAATACCGAACTTCACCGTGCGACCGTGGCGCGCCGCGCGTTCGCGCACATCAGCGAGTTTTTCCGCGACGGCCGCCGGAGGTTCGCCCCAGGTCAGATAGACATCGACCTGCTCGGCGGCCAGATCATGCGCCGCGTCGGAGGAGCCGCCGAAGTACAGCGGCGGATAGGGTTTCTGCACCGGCGGGTAGAGCGCTTTGGCGTTCTGCACTTTCAGGTGCTTGCCCTCGAAATCCACCGATTCGCCTTGCAGCACGCGGCGCCAGATTTTCAGGAATTCATCAGTCACTTCATAGCGTTCGCTGTGACTGAGAAAGCTGCCGTCGCCACGGTTTTCATCCGGGTCGCCGCCGGTCACCACGTTGATCAACAAGCGGCCGTTGGACAGCCGATCCAGCGTCGCCGCCATCCGTGCCGAAACGGTTGGCGAGATGATCCCCGGTCGAATCGCCACCAGGTAACGCAGGCGTTCGGTCAACGGCACCAGTGCCGAGGCGATCACCCATGAGTCCTCGCAGGAACGCCCGGTCGGGATCAACACGCCGTGATAACCGAGACTGTCAGCGGCTTGCGCGACTTGTTTCAAATAGTTGAGCGTGACCGGGCGTGCGCCTTGGGTGGTGCCCAGATAGTGGCCGTCGCCGTGGGTCGGCAGGAACCAGAAAACATCCATGAACAGCTCCTTAAGCGATCTTTAGCAACGGTTTGATTTGCGTGGCGAACAGCGGCGCAGCGCGTTCGGCGGCCAGACGGATGCGCGCTTTCAGCGGCTCGCTGGTGATCTGGTAGTCGGCGAAATCGGCCTCGGTGGCGTACACGCCGATCGGCAAGGTCACGGCCTGGAAGAAACTGAACAGCGGACGCAATTGGTGATCGAGCACCAGCGCATGGCGTTCGCTGCCACCGGTGGCAGCGAGCAGCACCGGGGTATCGATCAGCGCATTGAGGTCGATCAGGTCGAACAGATGCTTGAGCAGACCCGGATACGAGCCGCGATAAACCGGCGCTGCAACAATCAGCAAATCCGCTTGTTCGATGGCTTGCAGCTCGGCCTCGACTTCGGCGCTAAGCTCCTGACGCGAGAGGGCACCGCCGAGCGGACGGGCGATGTCACCGAGTTCGATCAGATGGCTGTCGATCGGCAAATGCCCGGCAAGTTCGGCCAGCAAGGCTTGGGTCAGCACCAGCGTACGCGAGGGACGCCAGGTTCCGCCGGAGAGGGCGACGACTTTCAGAGGACGCGACATGATCAATTCCTTGTTTTCAACAGTTGCTCAGCGAGCAGTGGCTAAGTCACTGGGCTTGAGCAAACGCTGTACCAATTCCTGGAGGCCCGGTGTGGCGGGGCTTTGAGTGTTTTGCTAGCGGCCGTTTGTACGAATTTCAGGTGGCTTTGTTGAACTGCTGTTGCCTGAGCAACAGTTGCTGGAGCAACACTGAAGGGCCTATGGGGAGAAGTTATAAAGGCTAGTTGTTATTCCGCAAAAGACCGTTAATCGATATTTATAGATCGTTAACGAATATGTCTAAGGCTCTGCGAAAATCCTGATAGCCACTATTGAGAGCGTTGATTTCTGCGCGAGCGAGCTCGGGCGTAGCCTTTGTCCATCGACTACCACTGCTCGCCAGGACGCTCCCATGAATCATCTACTGACTGTTTCGCTGCTGCTCGCTGTCTCCGTACTTGCCGGTTGTGCCGGTCACGTTTCGCCAGAATTGCGGCCTTACAGCGCAGAAGAATCCCGCGAACTGGCGATGGAAGCACTGAACCGCAGTGGTTTGTCCTTCGACGAATACCACGCGAAAAAAGCCCAACTGCTCGGCCAGCCACAGAAGACTTTCGGCTTCGATAAACAAGGTGAAATGAGCGCCGAGCGAGCTGTACAGCTGCACGGTCGCCCTAGCTGATAACAAACTGTACTGCTGGAAGTTTTACTCAACTGTCCGTGGGTTTGCGCGGTGGCGTGAGATAGGGTCAACACCTGAATGACCCTGACGGATTGCCCACAATGACCCTCTCGCTTGATCTGCTGCTGGGCTTTGCCCTGTTTGCCCTTGTCACCTCGATTACGCCGGGGCCGAACAACACCATGTTGCTGGCATCGGGCGTGAACTTCGGTTTTAACCGCACCATTCCACACATGCTGGGCATTACCTGCGGATTTTTCGTCTTGGTGGTGGCGGTCGGTTTTGGGCTCGGCGCGGTGTTTCAGACCTATCCCATTCTTTATACGATCCTGCGCTACATCGGCGCGGCGTATCTGCTGTATCTGGCGTGGAAAATCGCCCATTCGGGGCCGGTTGGCGACAACGTTCAGGGCGAGGCCAAACCGATCAGTTATCTCGGCGCTGCGGCGTTTCAGTGGGTCAATCCAAAGGCGTGGATCATGGCCATCGGCGCAATCAGCACCTACACGCCGATGCAGGGTTATTTCACCAATGTCGTGGTGATTGCCGCCGTTTTCGCCATCATCAATCTGCCGAGTGTTGGCGTTTGGGCTGCCTGCGGCACGCTGTTGCGCAATGTGTTGAAAGATCCGCGCTGGTTGCGCGTGTTCAACTGGGGCATGGCCGCGCTGCTGGTGATTTCGCTGTACCCGTTACTTCTCGAAAGCTTTCACTGACGCATAGCCTTCAACCCGCGGCCCGATGCCTGTTAAGCTCGCTTCAGGAGCGTTCCTACGCACTTTTAAATGAAGTTGTTCTTCTTTAACGGCATCCGATCAGGTATTGATGACGCTCTCGAACCGACGCGCAGCTCACAAGGCTGCGCGGTGCCGTTTGCAGACACGAGCCTCCTGATCCCGGAACACGCTCTGCGAGTCTTTTATGAACACACGTCCGTTGTATTTCGATTACGCCGCCACCACCCCGGTGGACGAGCGGGTCATCCAGGTGATGATCGAATGTCTGGGGTTTCACGGTAACTTCGGTAACCCGGCTTCCAGCTCCCACGCCTTCGGCCAGCAGGCCCGGCACACGGTCGAGCAGGCGCGCCGGCAAGTCGCCGAACTGGTGGGCGCTCAAGCCGAACAGATTGTCTGGACGTCCGGTGCCACCGAGTCCAACAACCTCGCCCTTAAAGGCGTGGCGCAGGCGCGCGGCGTGTCCGGCGGCCACATCATCACCAGTCAGATCGAACACAAAGCCATTCTCGATACCGCCCGCCAATTGCAGGACGCCGGCATCGCCGTGACCTATCTGGTGCCGGACGCCGATGGCCTGATCACGCCGCAGGCGGTCAGTGAAGCGCTGCGCGAGGACACCTTTCTGGTGTCGCTGATGCTGGTCAACAATGAGTTGGGCACCGTCAACGACGTACAAGCGATTGGCGAAATTGTGCGCAACCGTGAAGCGCTGTTTCACGTCGATGCGGCGCAAGGTGCCGGCAAAGTGGCGATCGATCTGGCGCAGTGGCCGGTCGACCTGATGTCGTTTTCGGCGCACAAACTTTATGGCCCCAAGGGCATCGGCGCGTTGTATGTCGGCCCACGGGCACAGCAAAAGCTGCAGGCACAAATTCACGGTGGCGGCCACGAAGGTGGCTTGCGTTCCGGGACGCTGGCAACTCATCAGATCGCCGGAATGGGCTCGGCGTTTGCGCTGGCGGCTGCCGCATTTGATGAGGAGAAGAGCACGATCGTCGCGTTGCGCGAGCGTCTGCTCGAACAATTGCTGAGCCTGCCCGGCGTACGCCTCAATGGCAGCGCCAACCAGCGCATTCCGCACACCTTGAGCCTGACGTTCAGCGAAGGCGAATTCAACAGCGCCGCGTTGAGCCATTCGATCGCGTTTTCCGCGACTTCGGCGTGTAACTCCGCGAGTAATGCACCGTCTCACGTGCTGTTGGCGTTGGGACATGACGCGCACCTGGCCGGGCGCACCATTCGCCTGAGCCTCGGCCGTTTCACCACCGCCGACGATATCGACAAGGCTTGCGAACTGATCAAGACCGCCTGCGCCAGTGCTCCGGCATTCTGGGCGACAGGGCTGTAAACCAGCCGACCTAACGGCTACGAACAATAACGATGAAGTGATTAGCAGGAGACATGATGAGTACCCAGACCTTGACCGAAGGATCGGTGCCCCAGCGCCTGGCGCACACCCGCGAGCTGATGCGTCGCGAAGGCATTCACGCACTCTTGGTGCCGTCTGCCGACCCGCATCTGTCGGAATATCTGCCGGGTTACTGGCAGGGCCGGCAGTGGCTGTCGGGTTTCCACGGTTCGGTGGGCACTTTGATTGTCACCAACGATTTCGCCGGCGTCTGGGCCGACAGCCGTTACTGGGAACAGGCAACTAAAGAACTCAACGGCAGCGGCATCGAACTGGTCAAGTTGCAGCCGGGTCAACCGAGTCCGCTGGACTGGCTGGCTGAGCAAACGCCGGAAGGTGGCGTGGTCGCCGTCGATGGCGCAGTAATGGCTGTGGCCTCGGCGCGCACGTTGAGCAGCAAACTCGAAGCGCGTGGCGCGCGTCTGCGTACCGACATCGATTTGTTGCAGGAAGTCTGGAGCGATCGCCCGACGCTGCCGAATGCAGCGATCTATCAGCATCTGCCACCACAGGCGACCGTCAGCCGAGGCGAGAAACTCGCCAAACTGCGCGAAACCTTGCAGGCACGCGGCGCTGATTGGCACTTCATCGCCACCCTCGACGATATCGCCTGGCTGTTCAACCTGCGCGGCGGCGACGTGTCGTTCAACCCGGTGTTTGTGTCCTTTGCGTTGATCAATCAACAGCAAGCCACGCTGTTCGTGGCGCTGAGCAAGGTTGATGCAGATTTGCGCGCCGTGCTGGAAGCCGATGGCGTCACCCTGCGTGACTACCGTGAAGTCGCTGAAGCCTTGCGCGCCGTGCCGAGTGGTTCGAGTGTGCTGGTGGATCCGGCGCGGGTCACCAGCGGTCTGCTGGAAAACCTCGACAGCGGCGTATCACTGGTCGAAGGCCTCAACCCGACAACACTGGCCAAGTCGCAGAAAAGTGAAGCCGATGCTCAGCACATCCGCCAAGCGATGGAGCAGGACGGCGCGGCGCTGTGCGAATTCTTCGCCTGGCTGGAGTCGGCCTGGGGGCGTGAGCGGATTACCGAGCTGACCATCGACGAGAAACTCACCGCTGCCCGTGAACGTCGTCCGGATTATGTCTCGCTGAGTTTCAACACCATTGCCGCGTTCAACGCCAATGGCGCGATGCCGCACTATCACGCCACCGAAGAAGAGCACGCGGTGATCGAGGGTGATGGTCTGCTACTGATCGACTCGGGTGGTCAGTACCTCGGCGGTACCACTGACATTACGCGGATGGTGCCGGTCGGTACGCCAACCGAAGAGCAGAAACGCGATTGCACCCGCGTGCTCAAAGGCGTGATTGCACTGTCGCGAGCGCAGTTCCCGAAAGGCATTCTGTCGCCGTTGCTCGACGCCATCGCCCGCGCGCCGATCTGGGCTGAGAGTGTCGATTACGGTCACGGCACCGGTCACGGCGTTGGCTATTTCCTCAACGTTCACGAAGGCCCGCAGGTGATTGCCTACCAAGCCGCGCCAGCACCGCAAACCGCGATGTTGCCGGGCATGATCACCTCGATCGAGCCGGGTACCTATCGTCCGGGTCGTTGGGGTGTGCGCATCGAGAACCTGGCGATGAATCGCGAGGCGGGCAGCAGTGAATTCGGCGAATTCCTCAAGTTTGAAACCTTGACCCTGTGCCCGATCGACACTCGCTGCCTGGTGCCGGCGCTGCTGACTCAGGAAGAGAAACAGTGGTTCAACGCCTATCATGCTGAAGTGCGTGAGCGTTTGAGCCCGTTGCTGGAAGGTGCTGCGCTGGAGTGGTTGAACACGCGTACTGCTGCCATCTAAACGATTGACGCTCGGGCGCTGTCGCCAGCGCCCGAGTGATGGCTTCGAACTAGATCTGGCGCAATGCCTCTTCGACGAAGTCGAGTCGATCCTGACCAAAGAACAAGTGGTTGCCGACGAACATGCTCGGTGCGCCAAACACGCCGCGTTTAACCGCAGTCTCGGTATTCTCTTTCAACACGGCTTTGACGGATTCGTCATTGGTCAGCGCCAGTACTTCCTGCGGATCGAAACCGTGTTCACTCAATACCGCTGCGACGGTTTGCGGTTCGTCCATGCTGCGGCCATCGACCCAAAGCGCTGTGAACAGACAATCGATAAACGCTTGGAAGCGTTCCGGCTGACGCAGTTGGATGCCCGTGACGGCGCGCATCAGCATCAACGTGTTGATTGGGAAGTGCGGGTTGAATTTCAGCGGCACGCCGTAGCGTTTTGCATAGCGATCCAGATCTTGAAACATATAGCGACCCTTGGCCGGGATCATCGCGGGGGAGGCGTTGCCGGTCGCCTTGAACACGCCGCCGAGCAGCATCGGGATATAGATCAATTCGCTGCCAGTCTCTGCGCAGATTTTTGGCAATTGGCTGTAGGCCAGATACGTGGCAGGGCTGCCGAGGTCGAAATAGAACTCCACGGTTTTCGTCATGTTTGCTGCACTCTCATTATTGTTATCGGCGCGGGTTTACCAGCGTTCGTTCCATGGACGCAGATCCAGCTCGAATGTCCAGGCATCGCGCGGCTGACTGTGCAGGTACCAATAGTTTTCGGCGATGTGCTCGGGGTTGAGAATGCCATCCTGATCCTTGGTGGCGTATTTCTCCGGGAAACTGTTGCGAATGAAGTCGGTATCGATCGCACCATCCACCACCACATGGGCGACATGGATGTTCATCGGCCCCAACTCCCTTGCCATGCTTTGTGCCAGTGCGCGGATACCGTGTTTAGCGCCGGCGAATGCGGCAAACCCTGAGGCTCCGCGCAAACCGGCGGTAGCGCCAGTGAACAGGATCGTGCCGCGATTGCGCGTGACCATGCGCTTGGCCACTTCGCGTGCATTGAGGAAACCCGAGAAGCAGGCCATCTCCCAGATCTTGAAATATTTGCGCGCGGTTTCTTCGAGAATGCTGCACGGCACATTGGCGCCGATATTGAAAACGAACGCTTCAATCGAGCCGATCCGGGTTTCGATGTCTTCGATCAGCGCGATCACGTCTTCTTCCTTGCGCGCATCGCAGGCGAAACCGTGTGCTTCGCCGCCGTCTGCCTGAATGGCGTCTACCAGCGGCTGCAATTTGTCGGCACTGCGTCGCGTGACGCAGGCAACGAATCCTTCTTTGGCAAAGCGCTTGGCGATAGCGCCGCCCGTAGCATCGCCGGCTCCGACAACCAACACGACCTTCTTGTTATTCATGGGTAGATCCCTTTGCTAAACGATCGTTAAGTGAACGAACGTTATGCTAGGATTCCGACAACGTCAAGGCGGTCAATTTCGAGGGCAAACACATGCGTTACTCCGCCAGTCACAAACTGGAAACCCGGGAAAAGCTGCTGCAGAGCAGTTCGCTGTCGGCAAAGCGTTCGGGGTTTTCTACGGTAGGCGTCGATGGTTTGATGAAGGCTATCGGCTTGAGTGGTGCGGCGTTCTACAGTCACTTCGCGTCGAAGGATGCGTTGTTCACCGCTATCGTCGAGCGCGAGTTGGGCCAGAGCCTGGAACGATTGGGCGGGCAGGGCACTCAAGATCACGAGCGACTGCAGCGTTGTCTCAAACATTACCTGAGCATGGCTCATGTCGAGCAGCCCGAATCCGGGTGCGCCTTGCCATCGCTGGGTGCGGAGATCGCCCGTTCTGATATTCAAGTGCGGGAACAGGCAGAGCTGTGGATCTGCCGGTTGCAGGAGAGTTGGGCGAAAATATTGGAGAGCGACAGCCTGGCGTGGTCAGTGCTGTCGCAATGTGTCGGGGCGATGGTGGTGGCGCGTATGCTGGCCACACCGGACATTCAGCACACAGTGCTGAAGTCCAGTCAGGAGGAAATCGCTCGGCAGATCGCCAGACCGCAATGAGCTATTTGCAGATGACGATCATGCTGCGGCTGGTGTAGCCGGCAGGGTTGAGGCCGAAAGGATAGTCGCCAGGCTCCTCGACGCCGTCGCCCGATTTGGCAATGACTTTATAGCCCTTGGGGGCACAGGCGTTTGCGGCGTGGGCGTAGCACTTGTCCCAGGAGGACGAAAGCCCTGAACAGTTGATGTGCAGCCCCTTCTTACCGCGTTTTACCTGGGTTTCCGATGTCGCCGCGCAGCCTGCAACTGCGAGTATGGCGATCAATATCAAAATTCGTTTCATTACCGTCCTTATGGCAGCCAGAAGTCTGTTGCTCTGGTCTGCCTGTATGCGATCGCGCTTGAAGCGTTCTGACGTCCGTTTTCGAAAAAATCCATGCCTGACACTGAGTTAACGGACTAAACATGGCCTAAATAAGCGGCAAATGCCAGACCTTCGTCAAATCCTGTTTCAATCGGCCGCAATGGCGGGCTTCGCGCCGCTGCCCATGGTCAGCGTAGCTCCGACGGAGGCGAGAATAATGCACAGGATCGCCATCCATTGTGACAACGTCAGGTATTCCTGCAGAAACAGCAGGCCTGACAGGGCACCGAATGCGGGCTCGATACTCATCAAGGTACCGAAGGTGCGCGCAGGCATGCGGGTGAGTGCAACCATTTCCAGGGTGTAGGGCAGGGCGGTGGAAAGGATGGCCACGCCGATAGCGATCGGGATCAGCGAGGGCGTCAGCAAAGCAGCGCCGGCATGCACGATGCCGATGGGCGCGACAAACAGTGCGGCGATCATCACGCCCAGTGCGGCGGTCGTTACGCCATTGTCCGCGCCGGCCTTCTGACCGAAGAGGATATAGAGTGCCCAGCAGACACCGGCGCCCAATGCGTAACCCGCACCGACCAGATCAATGCCGGCAGTAGTCGCGCCCGTGGGGATGAGAAGGAACAAGCCTGCGGCCGCCAAACCAATCCAGAGAAAATCGATAGCGCGACGTGATGCGTAAATGGCGACGGCCAGCGGCCCGGTGAATTCCAGTGCGACGGCAATCCCTAGTGGGACTGTGCGCAATGACATATAGAAGAGGAAGTTCATCCCGCCCAATGCCATGCCGTAGACAATGACCGTGCGCAGCGACTTGGCCGTCAGCTTGGCGCGCCATGGACGCAGCAATAGAAACATGATCACACTGGCGAAGATCAGTCGCAGGGTCGTGGTGCCTTGGGCGCCAACCACCGGGAACATGCTTTTGGCCAGTGAGGCACCGGACTGGATCGATGCCATGGCTATTAATAGCAGGCCAACCGGGAACAGCATTGAGGCAAGCGAGCGGGGTTGGTCATTCATAGCGGAGGCGTCATCCAGGGTATATAGCAGGCATTTTTGAGTTGTTGGGCAATATACTGCGCATTCGCTACGATGGCGTCTATATATAAGCAGGCTTTTTGCGTTTATCGATAGAAAAATGAAATCAGGGGTTGACGGCAGATTTCATGCGTCTATAATTCGCCCCACTTCCGGCGCAGTCGAAACGGAAAACTCCTTGAGATTCAATGAGTTATGTAGGTTTCGACAGCAAGTGCTTCATTTCATCGAAGCCAAAAGGAAGTTGAAAAAGAGGTGTTGACATCAGCGTGTAACGCTGTAGAATTCGCCTCCCGCTGACGAGAGATCTGAAGCGCA